>CAZRJZ010000041.1:0-8471 GCA_964600465.1 uncultured Rickettsiales bacterium | reverse complement strand
GTCTGCCGGTGCAGTACGTGGTTCGTACGCCTGACCATCGGCGGGGGTATCAGGGCATGGTTTCCGGCGGCGCCATAGCGGTAGGGGAGAAGCTGCTTGTGGCTGACAGTGGCGCTGCGATTATTGTATCGGAGCTTTATCATAGCGGCAAAAAAGTAGAGAAAGTATTTCCTGGTCAGGCCATTACTCTTTGCACGGAAGACGATGCGGACATTGCGCGTGGCAACGTGCTCTATGCCGCCAACGCTGGCTTGCAGTTTACGGATGCCTTTATCGGAGATGTGTTGTGGCTGGATCCCGCGTTTGTAGCGCAAGAGAACGTGCAGGGAATTTTAAAAATTCACCACCGCGAGGAGCAGGCTGAGCTGCATGTGGATGTATCGGACAACGCCGTGGTGGAAGCACGTATTTTTACCGCCGCTCCCATTGCGGCCGCTCCTTACGCGCAAGATAAGGCAACGGGGCTTTTTTTAGTCATTCAACCCGATACGGAAAAAGTAGTCGGCGTTGGCACCGTGCGCACGCCGGAGAATAACGATCTGAGCTTTGCTATTTAGACGTATTTTATAGCGAGTAACGAAAAGTTAGTCGCTATGCAAACCGGTTTCGTGAATGCCGGTTTGCCGTGCCGAAGGCAACGTATGAAAAATTGGCGATGACCAATTTTTCGTTAACTGCTATATGTAGCAAATTGGCATGAGAACCCATATTCACTATGGGTTCTGACTTGCTGATGGAAGCGTAGTTTTTTGATGTATTCCGCCGGGTCTTTTGGCGTTACCAACGCGCCGGGAGCCGGATTCAACGCATCATAGGCGCGGGTCAGCAGAAAACGCAAACTGGCCGCCCGCGCTAAAATGGGCAGTTGCTCCAGCTCTGCTTGCGCAATCGGCCTGACGCTATGATAACCACGCAGCAATGCGCCGGCGCGCGTGATATTGAAAGCGTGGGTACGCTCAAAACACCAGGCATTTAGGCAAATTGCCAGATCATACATCCATAGATCATTGCAGGCGAAGTAAAAATCAATCAGGCCGGAAAGGCGCACCGGATCCTGCGGCGCGAAAAAAACGTTATCCGGAAATAAATCCGCGTGAATCACTCCACGTGGCAGATCGTCCGGCCAGTGTTTTTGCAGATACGCAAGTTCTTCCATGATTTCTACTTGGCTTATGCCGGAGCTGACAGGCATCTGTAAGGAATGCGCTAGCCTTTCCATGCCTTTTAAGCCCAGCGCATTGGGCCGGGAGAGCGGAAAACCGGCTGCGCTTAAATGCATGCGCGCCAGCGTCTGCCCTAGCGCAAGGCAATGCGCGGCTTGAAAACTCTTGACGCTCCTTCCTTCTAAAAACGTGACGATACAGGAGAGTTTGCCTTTTAAAGGATAAACCGCCTGGCCATTTGCGCCATGCACCGGTTGCGGACAGGGAATGCCACGGGCGCTCAAATGATCCATCAGGCCAATGAAAAACGGCAGGTCTTCCGCGTGCACACGCTTTTCGTAAAGGGTAAGAATGTAGCGCTGCGAGAGGGTGTTAAGTAGAAAATTACTATTTTCCACTCCCTCGGCAATTTCCTTTAAAGCTGTGGGTTCGCCGATAGCATAGTGCAAACCAATGTGCTTGCGCGCTTCTTCAAGGGTCAGGGAGGTGTAAACAGCCATAAGCTTAAGCTAGATCCGTACGGATAGGGGTGCGCGTACCCTATCCCAGGATTTTCTCAACCCCTCTTTATATTGTCCGCTCTACCAGAAGTTTCTTAATCTCCGCAATCGCCTTGGCGGGGTTCAGGCCTTTTGGACAGGTTTGCGTACAGTTCATGATGGTATGGCAACGGTACAGCTTGAACGGATCTTCAACGCCGTCCAGGCGCTCTTCGGTTTTTTCGTCCCGGCTGTCAATAATCCAGCGGTAAGCGTGTAAAAGCACCGCCGGGCCTAAATAACGGTCGGAATTCCACCAGTAACTTGGGCAGGAAGTGGAGCAGCAGGCGCAAAGAATGCATTCATACAGGCCGTCCAGCTTGCTGCGGTCTTCCGGCGATTGCAGGCGTTCGGAATTCGTAGAGGCGGGTGTGTCGGTCTGTAGCCAGGGTTTTACGGATTCATATTGCGCATAAAAATGCGCCATATCAGGGATCAGATCTTTGACCACGTGCATATGGGGAAGGGGATAAATATTCACCTCGCCTTTAACGTCTGCGATCGGCTTAATGCAGGCCAGCGTATTGGTGCCGTCGATATTCATGGCGCAGGAACCGCAAATGCCCTCCCTGCAAGAACGCCGAAAGGTGAGGGTGGAATCTACCTCATCTTTGATTTTGATGAGCGCATCCAGCACCATTGGCGCGCAAGCGTCCATATCCAGCTCGTAGCGGTCCACACGCGGGTTTTTGGGCGCGCCCTTCTCGTCTACCTCTTCCGGATCCCAGCGGTAGATGTTGAATACCTTAACGCGCTTTGCGCCCGGCGCAGCTTTGTGGGACTTTCCGGTTTTGCGTATCACGGAATTGGGAGGAAGCCTGATCTCTGCCATAACGAGTACAATGATAAGATTATTGTGCGAAGGGTACAACGCTTCTATTATAGCGCAATCTTGCGCGAGGAAAGTCTTTTTATTAAAAAAACGGCAGTCGGCAGAGAAAATAATATTATAGGTATAACTTACCGGGCCGGTGTGCATAGCGGCTCGCTTTTCGTTAGTCGCTACATTATCCACATCACCATGAACGGTACGTAAAGAAGCGCGAAAATGGTGCTTAAGAAAACGGTTATTGCCACTTTCTCCGGATGCACGTTGAGCAGGCTGGCCAGCACCACCGCGTTGGCAGCCATCGGGACAATCGAGATAAGTATCAGGGCGTTGTGCGCCCTCTGCTCATAAGAATGCAGCCACTGCCTATCCAGCATCACAAAACCGTATGCCAGCAACGGATAGCAGACGAATTTACCTAAAAAGGACAGGCCAATAAAACGGAAATCAAAGCGTAAATGACGCAGTTGCGCCAGGCCGATGCCGATAATCATCATCCCCAGTACCGTATAGCAGCCGCGGACGCTAAGCAGAAAGTCTTCCAGAAAATTGGGCGGCTGAAGATTGCATATGTTCAGCGCCATGCCGAAGCTGAAGCCGTATAACACGGGCAGACGCGCTACTTTTTTCAACGCCTGCCGCGCCGTGAAATGGCCCAGCGCCGTAACGTAATATCCAACCGTATTTTCATAAAGCGTGGTGCCAAGCATAAGGACCATGTAAATGCTGACGCCTTCTTTATCAAAAAGCATTAAGGCCACGGGCAGCCCAAAATACCCCACATTGGCATTGCCGGCCGACATAGCCAGCACGTTTTTGGTGGCGTCAGGATAAGCGCGTTTGGCAATCCGGTAGAAGACAATGCACAAGCATGTGCTGATAGCATAAGGGATAAGCGGCAATGCAAGTAAGCCTTGGGAGAGCGGCGCATGCAGCGCGCCGCTGAAAAAGACCACCGGTACGATCAGGTAGAAAACAATTTTAGACACCGGCTCAGCGGGAACCTGCAATTTACGCGCCGCGATAAATCCCATCCCCATCGCCACATAAAGCGGGATCAGGCGCAGCAGGAGCGTTGTAAATATATCCATAGGCGTTTTTTGGCATTGGCTTTGGCAAGGCGCAACGTATTTTTTGCTTGCCTATCGGCATTATCGGCGCTTTGGTTGCAATCGATGAATGATACGCCCTTACGCACTATCGCCATTATTGTGGCTGCCGGAAGTTCTGAGCGGTTCGGGGGCGATGTTCCGAAGCCCTACATGATGCTTGGCAATGAAACCGTATTGGGGCGCACTTTGCGCACGTTTCTGAGCCATCCGCAAATTGATGGCGTGCGGACGGTAACCTCCCGTCTTCACCATCCGCTTTATAAAAAGACAGAAAGCGGTTTGCCTGTTTTCCCGTGCGTGATGGGTGGAAAAACGCGTCAGGAATCGGTGTTAAAAGGCTTGGAGAGTATTGCTCACCGCAAACCTGTTTATGTGCTGATTCACGATGCCGCGCGTCCGCTGGTAAGCCATGCCCTCATTACCCGCGTGCTGGAAGCCCTTAAAGAAAAATCCGCCGTGTTGCCGGTTTTGCCGGTTGCCGATACGCTCAAGCGGATTGAAGGCGGGATCCTGAAATCCACACTTGACCGCCGTGGCGTTTGTTCGGCGCAAACTCCACAAGGATTCCGGTTTGAAGATATTTTAAATGCTCATAGACATTACCGATCAATACCGGTAACCGATGATATCGCGCTTGCAGAGCATGCGGGGCTTGAAGTAGGGATAGTGGCGGGGGAGCCCTTTAACGCTAAAATCACGACACAGGACGATTTTGAATTTATGCAGCAGCTTGTAAAAAACGATTCCCGCGAAGTGCGCGTAGGCACCGGGTATGATGTTCACGCCTTTGCTTCGCATGAGGAATCGCATGTTGCGGGGAGGGGAAAGGTAACCGTATGCGGAATCAAGATGCTTCATCCTTACCGCTTACGGGGCAACTCCGATGCCGATGTGGGGCTGCACGCGATTGTTGATGCGCTGCTCGGCGCCATCGGCGAGGGCGATATCGGCCAGCATTTCGCTCCCGATGATCCCCAATGGGCCGGCGCGGATTCCAGCCGTTTCCTTATCCACGCCTACAAGCTGTTGAAAGACAAGGGCGGGGATATTGTGAATCTGGATGTCACGATTATCGGGGAGTCGCCAAAAATTTCTCCGTACCGGGAAGAGATGCGGGCGCGCATCGCGGATATACTGAAAATTTCTCCCGTCCGCGTCAACGTGAAAGCCTGCACCACGGAGAAGCTTGGGTTCCTGGGGCGTGGGGAAGGGCTTGCGGCGCAGGCGGTGGCAAGCGTAACCTTGCCGGTGGGTTAGAAAATGAGTAAACCGCGCGTTTCAGACTTGTGTAAAAATCCGGCATTGCTGCTGGCTACTTGGTTTGGTTGTGGGCTTTCCGGACGCTGCCCGGGAACGATTGGCTCATTAGGCGCCTTGCCGGTCGCCTATTGGGTGCAGGCGAATTTTGGCAATGCGGCGTTGTTCTTATTCGCCTGGGGTGTGTTTTTTGTAGGCTGGTGGGCTTCGAATGCCTACCTGGCCCGTTATACGGATACGGAAGATCCCGGGGCGATTGTGATTGACGAAGTGGCTGGGCAATGCCTGTTGCTGAGCGCGTTATTTCCTACGTGGCAGTCCTATCTGGCGGCGTTTATTGTGTTTCGGCTGTTCGACATTCTAAAGCCTTGGCCCGTGAGTCAAGCCGACAGGCAAATAAAGGGTGGGTTGGGTGTAATGCTTGACGATATGCTCGCCGCGGCCTATCCGCTTTTTGCGCTGCTAGTTTATACGCCCGTTGCGTTCTTGACGGGCAATGAACGTGCTTTTTCGGTATTATTTTCAGTCCTTGGCAAATGATATGTTTGCCGATGGTCTTTATGCAGAGGCGCAGAAGCTGATTAAAATTTGCCAGCAGCGCGGGATAAGGCTGGCAACGGCAGAGTCTTGCACGGGGGGCCTGCTGGCCGGATTATTAACCGAGATTCCTGGCAGTTCATCGGTGGTTGAGCGCGGTTTCGTAACCTACTCCAATGCCTCAAAATCTGATCTGCTGAAGGTGCCGCAGGCGTTGATTGCCGGACATGGTGCGGTGAGTCAGGAAGTGGCGCACGCAATGGCGCAGGGCGCGCTTTACTGTTCACAAGCCGATATTGCTTTATCCGTTACCGGGATTGCGGGGCCTGGCGGTGGTACGGAGCAAAAACCGGTTGGCCTGGTGTGGTTCTCTCTTGCAAGCCGGCAGGGGGGCGGAAGAACCTGCTCCGAGCAGTTTTCCGGCGGTAGGCAGGAAGTACGCATTCAGGCGGTTAAGAAGGCGATTTCTATTATTAAGGAATGGGTTGAATAGTTTCTTCGAACGAAACAAAAGCGTGGTAAAACGTTCCACCTCTCTATAACATTTGCATCATTGGGCTGAACATGGTTCGATAGCGCCGCCGCCGAGGCCGGTTTGATGATTTTAGTGCCCGTAGCTCAGTTGGATAGAGCACAAGCCTTCTAAGCTTGGGGTCGGGGGTTCGAATCCCTCCGGGCACGCCATTCTTCTTAGACACTGTTGTTAAATTATTTAGATGTGCTACAGCTCCCTTCCGAAAGGGAGGTTTTTTATGGACACACGCTTATTTCCGGTCACGCCGGAGTTTTTTCGGGTCAACATCAACCCATTGATACAAAGTGGTTATTCAAAGGCTGGCAGGCCTTCAAAGATCAGCAACTATCTCGTTTTTTGTGCGATGTTGTATGTGTTGCGCACCGGCATTCCGTGGCGCGATCTGCCGAAATGTTATGGGCTACGATTCCGATCCGTTTCGTGACGTGTTGCGCTCGCAAAATAACACGCCGGTGATTCCCGGGAGGAAAAACCGTAAAATCAAAATCGAGTACGATAAACCCATCTATAAATTGCGTACACGCATCGAACAATTCTTTGGGAAAATCAAGGAAAACAAGCGTCTTGGCATGCGATACGAAAAGTCCGATGTGGCATTCTTTGCTTTTATCGCTGCAGCCATCATCAAAAAGCTAATTTAACAACAGTGCCTAATTATTAAATAACCCTGACGTATTTTCAGGGAATCTGGCGCTTTTTACCCTCCCCGGATAAGTACGCACTGGCGGTTTTTGGCGGAAAGGGCGGCGCAGGCCTGTTTTGCCTGATCAGCACTTAAATTCCCGAGCCGGGCGCGTGTATAGGGTTTTCCGCGCTGAGTTATGCTTGATATCTGCGACTTAGCGGCATTGAGCGCGGTAGGCGCAATGTTTCTGGCGCTGGAAATAGCCGCTTTTGCACCCTCCTTATCCGTAAATGTGCCGATCTGGATGCTCCAATTGCGAATCACCTTCTCTGCCCGCACGGATGTGGCGGCTGCCGTGGATTCCGGTTTTTTACCGTAACGCGGCGGCGCAGATGGCTCCGTATCGGAAGGGGCTTGAGCGGTGGTGTATTGTTTCTTTTCGGTGCTGCGTGCAAGTGTGATGAAGACGTTATCCAGCATATCTATCATTTGTTGGTCGCGGCTGGCGGCGGTTTTTCCCCCCATAATCACTCCCACCAGCGACGTTCCTCCCCGGCGCACGGATGTTACCAGATTAAATCCAGACGCGCCAATATAACCGGTCTTTACTCCATCGGCCCCTGGATAGCGGCCAAGCAGCCTGTTGTGCCCCTCATAGCGTCTGTCGCCGAAATAAAAAGCGCGATGGCTAAAGTAAGCATAATATTCCGGGAAATCCCTGCGCAGCGCCATGGCAAGCTTTGCTAAATCGGTAGCCGTGGAAATCTGGCGGCTATCCGGCAGGCCGGAAGGATTATGGAATACAGTGTTATTCATGCCTAGCTGGCGCGCTTTATTGTTCATCATCACCGCAAAATTAAACTGTGTGCCGCCGAGCGCTTCGGCGACGACCATGGCGACATCGTTGGCGGAACGCACAATCAATGCGTCAATGGCTGTTTGCACCCGAACGTAGTCGCCCACTGAGAGGTTGATATTGGTGGGCGGCTGGCCAGCAGCTTTGGCAGAAACGGGCAGAGCGGTTTCCATGGAAATTTTGCCGTTCCTTAATGCCTCGAACGTGAGATACAGGGTCATCATCTTGGTAAGCGAAGCCGGATGGCGTATGCCGTTGGCGTTATTTTCGTAGAGCACTTCACCGGTATTGGCGTTGACCACAAGGGCGGCAAAGCGCGAGTCGTTGGCGCCGGCGCTGCCGGCGCGTTGCGCAACCGAAGCTCTGCCGCGCTTTACTTTACTTTTTTTTGCCTGTTTTTTCTCGCTCTTAGCGGCGGCATAGGCTTCCGAACTATGGAACGGCGCGGCGGCGAGATAAGCAAACAGCGAAAAGAAAATGAGTAGCAGTAATGACGGTGAAAGACGATTATGCATTATTGATGCGGCGTTGATTTGCGGGATGGATAGACAATATAAAACATGCGCAAGGCATAAAGCTGTTAGCATTCTATAGAGCATGCCGCAACCATGCTTTCAATTCCATTATGAAACATATTTTTTTCCGGCTAAAAACTTGACATTTTGTGAGATGCGCGTATCTCTTAGTGTAGTTTTGTTGCGGCGCACATAATCAGAAAGTTTGTGCGCATAGGATTCACATCACACTAGTAGATACCTTTGAGAGGGGGAGTTATGACTACTCAACAAAAAAAACCGGCCGCGGCTGTGAAATCCGTGGCAGCTGCCAGCACCGGCAAAGCTGCAAAAACGGCCCTGAGCGCTGCGGAGTCCACGCGCAATGCGGCTGAGAATGTGGTGAAAATTGGTGGAAACGCCGTGAAGGATCTGATTGCCTCCGGTAGCGGTGAAATGCATCGCGCGCATGAGAAAATTTATGAAATGAGTCGTGAAGGCGCTAGTAGAGTAGCAAAATCCGC
>CAZRJZ010000040.1:7117-8514 GCA_964600465.1 uncultured Rickettsiales bacterium | reverse complement strand
TTGTCTACGCTACCATGCGGGGTAGAAACCGCATTTCGGTTATATCTCTGCCGTTATATTGGGTGATAATATCTCCGGCTTGAATCCCGGCTTTGCCGCCTGGACTTTGGGGATCTGCTTCCAGCACCAATGCACCCATGGGTTTTTCCAGCCCAACGCTTTCTGCAATCTCCTGAGAAACTTCCTGAATTTTAACGCCCAGCCATCCCCGATGCGTGCGCCCGAAGGCCTTCAGCTGCTCAATAATAGGTTTAGCGATGGTGGAAGGAACCGCAAAGCCAATCCCGATATTCCCTCCGGAAGGCGAAAATATGGCTGAATTAATGCCAATGACCTTGCCTTGCATGTTAAACAACGGCCCACCGGAATTCCCCCGATTGATGGAAGCGTCTGTTTGCAGGAAATCGTCATAAGGCCCGGCATGAATGCTCCGCTGGCGCGCGGATAATATACCCGTTGTTACCGAACCGCCAAGACCAAACGGATTACCAATGGCAATCACCCAGTCTCCTACGCGCGCGGCGTCAGAATCTCCCAGTTCCACAAACGGCAATGGCTTTTTGGCTTCCACTTTCAGCAGCGCCAAATCGGATTTTTTATCTTTGCCTACAATTTTGGCGCTGTATTGCGATTTATCACTTAAAGTAACGCTTACATCCTCAGCCGCGTCAATGACGTGGTAATTAGTGATGATATACCCGCTGGCATCAATAATAAACCCCGACCCCAGAGACGTGACTTCCCGCTCCGCGCCTTCGCCATCTTTTCCCTGATTACCGAAGCGCTCAAAAAACTCACGAAACGGCTCAAACTCGGGAGAGTCCGGCAACTGATCCAGCGGCAGCCCCATAATCCCTACACCGCCTTTGACCTTCTGCGTGGTGGAGATATTCACCACGGCGGGTGAGAGCTTTTCCACCAAATCAGCAAAACTTCCAGGAACTTCCGTTGACATTGCCTGCAGAGGCGCACCCACGGCGAGCATACTCCCGGTCAGCATAATGGCAACGAAACGAACAAGGCGGCGCATAATTTCCCCTCTTTCAAGATAGTGCAACGTCTTCTCTATACGCCCAACATAGGATTGAGAAAAGCGCTTTCAAGGTTTGAAAGTGATGGGAGAATGCGCTTAAAATACCAGGAAATTTTTAAAAGACGGATATTAGGCGCTAAAATATGCTGATGGGGATGATGTTTACCAATTGTATTTCTTCAATAAAATAATATTGCCTATACCCTGCTGTATAATGATTATTGTTGGAGAAGGGAAAAAAGGTTAATATGGCGGCCTTAGACTCACCTGCGGGTAGTTGAGAAAAAGTGAAAATCACAATCAAAGGATATTAAAAATGGGAGCAGAAGTAAGAGTGAGTGCAGAAGACTTCGAACGGGCTATG
>CAZRJZ010000040.1:0-7107 GCA_964600465.1 uncultured Rickettsiales bacterium | reverse complement strand
AAGTTATCATAAAAGACATCAAAGCTGCTAGGAGGAAAAATGGCGTTCCTGAGGACAAGGAGGCAGATTACCGGGATGACCGTAACGCTGGTGATTTGTTAGAAGAAACAGTTGGTTGGTACCGGCATAGACTTGATGATATAAATTATCGCCTTGCCCAAAAAATCTTGGAAAGTAGGCGGTCTGGTTTTTCTTCGGAAGCCAAAAGAGAACGAGAAGAGGCTATATGGCTTTTCGCTGAAAAACTAAACATAAAAAAACAGGTTGATCAGCAGGTATTATGTCAGGCTAAAGACGAAGCGCTGGGATATATCGAGTACAGGTTTGGTAAACCACCTGAATCGGCGGAGCCTGATTCCCATGATATTATTACGGCTCGTAACGTGCACAAGTACCGAGGGATGAAAAATATTGTGACTCTGACAGCTTATCTTATCGAAACTTACCACCTAGATCCAGCTCAAGCAATTGCCGAGCAAATTGCCACGTCTCGCGACCGATTAGCAAATAGCCGGACAGGTCCCGAGGCGCTTGTAGAAGGGGAATCAGAATTTGCACTGCTTTTGTTTGCCGAAGCACTAGGGAAAAAAGACGAGGTTCTTAATATGGTTAATGACAGGAGCTGGCGCAGCCGCATCAGGGACTCTGGAGACAGCCCAGCGCTCCCTAGTAGTGGGCGTAGTTGAATGCTGAGGTCAGTATTATCGGAGTGAGTCCGTGCAGGGATTCTCTTGAGAAAAAACAAAGCATTTGCGTATGAATAGCAAAAAAAACCGCATTTATCTCTACGACTCTACTTTGCGCGATGGCGCGCAGGCGCGTGGCGTGGATTTTACGGTAGCGGATAAACTGGCAATCGCCCAGGCGCTGGATACGTTCGGTATTGATTATATCGAAGGCGGCTGGCCGGGCGCCAATCCGAACGATGACGCCTTTTTCGCCAATCCCCCTAAATGCAGGCACGCTAAACTCTCTGCCTTCGGCATGACGCGGCGCTCTGGCCGCTCGGCACAAAATGACCCCGGCTTAAACGCCCTGATCGAAAGTGGCGCGGAGGGCATCTGCTTAGTTGGAAAAACCTGGGACAAACAGGTAAGCTCCGCCCTTGGCGTGTCGGAGAAAGAAAATTACCGCATGATTACCGAGTCGGTCGCCCATGCCTGTGCGCAAGGCCGCGAAGTATTATTCGACGCGGAGCATTTTTTTGATGGTTATAAATCCAACCCCGCCTTTGCGCTCTCCATGCTGCAAGCGGCGTATGAAGGCGGCGCATCCTGGCTGGTGCTGTGCGATACCAACGGCGGTTCGCTTCCCTTTGAAGTGGAGGAAATAGTCACGGAGGTGGTGGCGCAATTACCCAAAGCACGCTTTGGCATTCATTGCCATAATGACACCGATAACGCCGTGGCCAACTCGCTTGCGGCCGTGCGTGCCGGGGTGCGGCAGGTACAGGGCACCATCAACGGTATCGGCGAGCGCTGCGGCAATGCCAACCTCATTTCCATTATCCCGAACTTAATGCTGAAAATGGGCATGCAAACCGGCGTGGCGGAAGCAAAATTAAAAACGCTCAGCCAGCTCTCGCACATGCTGGACGAACGCTTAAACCGCGCACCCAACCCGCAAGCACCGTATGTGGGTATGAACGCCTTTTCTCATAAAGGTGGGCTGCATGTCTCGGCCATGGCCAAGGATTCCACGTCTTACGAGCATATCGAACCGGCCAGAGTGGGCAACCGGCGCACTATTTTAGTCTCCGACAAAGCGGGTAAATCGAATATCCTGGAGCGCCTCAATGCTTTTGGCGTTGCAATCAGCGCGGATGATGAACGCGTCGGCCAGCTCGTATCGGAGGTCAAACAACGCGAAAAACAAGGCTATGCCTACGAAGGCGCAGAAGCCAGTTTTGAGCTGTTAGCGCGGCGTATGCTCGGCAGCGTCCCGCAGTTTTTTACCGTCGAAGGGTTCCGCGTGATGGCCGAACGCCGCCACGACGCCAGGGGGAAATTGGTCAACGTAGCGGAAGCCACCATTAAACTGCGTGTAAAAGAAGAAGAAATCATGACGGTAGCGGAAGGAAACGGCCCGGTAAACGCCCTGGATGCGGCGCTGCGTAAAGCGCTTATTGGCTATTATGCAACGTTAAAAGACATTCAATTGACCGATTATAAAGTGCGCATTCTCACGCCCGAAGCAGGCACAAAAGCCATTACACGGGTGCTGATAGAATCGCGCAACGCGCGCGGCCACGTGTGGAATACCATCGGTGTCTCCGCCAACGTGATTGATGCGTCGTTTAACGCGCTGGAAGACGCCGTTAATTACAAACTCTTCAAAGACGCAAACGCTACAAAATAAAACGTGAAAGATCGGTGTTTTTTGCCAGTGAGCCAAGCTGTTCATTGACGTACGCCGTATCTATAGTCAGCTTTGCACCGCTGCTCTCCGGCGCAGAAAAACTTATTTCTTCCAAAAGCTTTTCCATAATCGTATGTAACCGCCGCGCGCCGATATTCTCCACCTCGCGGTTAACCCGCGTGGCAATGGCGGCTAATTCGCGCACGCCGTCTTCGGTGAAGTCAATTTCCACCTCCTCCGTGGCAAGTAAAGCGGTATATTGCTTGGTAAGCGCCGCTTCCGGCTCAACCAAAATCCGCAGCATATCCGCCTCAGTAAGGGGCTGTAATTCCACACGGATAGGCAATCGCCCCTGGAGTTCCGGTAATAGATCAGAAGGTTTCGCAAGATGAAACGCACCGGAAGCGATAAAAAGAATATAGTCGGTTTTTACAGTGCCGTATTTCGTGGCAACGGTAGTGCCTTCTAAGAGCGGAAGCAGGTCGCGCTGCACGCCTTCGCGGCTAACGTCGCCGCCCCGCATCTCAGAGCGCGTGGCGATTTTATCAATTTCATCTAAAAACACGATGCCGTTATTTTCAACCACTTCAATCGCTTCCTGAATAAGTGCGTCCTGGTCGAGCAATTTCTCGCTTTCTTCCTGAAGCAAAATCTTCCGGCCTTGCGCTATGGTTAAGTGCTTGGATTTAGTGCGTGTTCCACCCATGGCTTTGGAGATCATATCGCTGACGTTAATAACGCCCATATGACCGCCGGGAATATCCATGCCCTGGAAGGCGTTTCCGGTATCGGGCACCTCTAAATCCACCTCGCGCTCTTCCAACTCGCCTTTTTGCAGCATGCTGCGGAATTTGCTGCGCGTTTCCGGACTGGCGGACTGCCCGACAAGCGCATCCAAAAGGCGCTCCTGCACCGCATGCTCTGCTTTTTCCCGCACGGCCTTATGCTTGGATTCACGCACCATTTTAATGGCCGCTTCCAGCAAATCGCGGATAATCGAATCCACATCACGCCCTACGTAACCCACCTCAGTAAATTTGGTGGCTTCAACTTTGATAAAAGGCGCATTTGCAAGTTTAGCCAGCCTGCGGGCAATTTCTGTCTTACCCACGCCCGTTGGTCCAATCATGAGAATGTTTTTCGGCACTACTTCCTCACGCATGGCCTCTGAAAGCCGCGAGCGGCGCCAACGATTCCTAAGCGCAATGGCCACCGCGCGCTTAGCCTCTTTCTGGCCAACAATAAACCGGTCCAGTTCGGCAACAATGTCTTTGGGGCTTAAATCACTCGTGGAAACAACGGACATAACGAAACAGCACCTTCACTTTTGAAATAACGGAAGAAACCGTTTATGTAGGTCGCGCTTAACCAAGTTCAAGCAGGCGGCACCGGTAAAAATCAGCTTGTTTGCTTGATTTTTAGCTCGCGCGCGCGCGTAAGCACCGTATCTTCCAAACGGCGGCCAAGATTCTCATCCGCAGGCAGATCCCGCCATGCGCCTTTGTCTATACGCTGTTTGAAAACAGTTATTTTCACGCCATCGGCACGCAAGGTTTTATCTAATATCAGGGCATTTACTTTATAGCGCGTACCAGGAGCTTGGGGGTCCTCGTACCAATCCGTCAAGATCACTCCACCGAAAGGATCCGCAGAGGCGAGTGGCATAAACGCCAGCGTATCAAGCGTGGCGCGCCACAAAAATCCGTTTACCCCCAGCGGAGAAGCGCCTTTGCTGTCATCGGAACCTCCTCTGCCTAAGGAGAGTAGCCCAGAATCCCCGGTTAAGCTGCCACGGTTATAAGCGCGTTCGACTTTTGGATCCTGCGGCGTATCCTGGACAGGGGCAGACGAACCGCAAGCAGAGAGAACGAGGAAAGAAACAAGCGGCAACAAGAAATAGCGCATGGCGGAGGTGCTCCTACTTGAAGGTGATTGTATGCCCTATGTACGCCATGTTCACGCTGTTGTGAACCGTAAATTTCCATGGGCTCACGCCCATGGTGTTTTCTGTTACGCTGCCTACGGCGCGCGAAGCACGCACTCTCAAGCGCGTACTTCGATCGCATCCATCCCCAGGCGTTAGCTCGGGGATGGATGCGATAAAAAAGGGCGGTGTTGCCACCGCCCTTTTTTCCCGTTGCAGTACTTCTTAAAATTAGAAGTTCAGCTGAGTACCAACGAGGACAACGGATCCGTCGTTATCGCTGGCAGTACCAGGGGCATCAGCTTCGTAGAAGCTTGCTTCTACGTATGGCGTCAGGCCGGGAGCAAGTTTGTAATCTGCTCCAACAGACCAGTTGCGGAACTTATCGTCAGCAGCGGCTGAACCATTGTCCAGACGGCTGTTGAGGTAGGTAACGCTCACGCCGAAGGGCCCATGCTCAAATGCGCCGCCTGCAGTCCAGTAACGGGTTTCATCCGCGTTGATGGAGCTTAAGCGCAGGGACTCACCCCAGCTACCATAAGAACCAGCTACGCTGAAGCCCATGTAAGACACTTTACCGCCAGCATTCCATGCTTGCAGATCTTCGTAAGTAGCGGTTTCGGCATCACCGATTTCACCGGTAGCGCCTACAGCCAAGCCAATCTGGTCATACTTTCCTTCCCAGTTCACGCCACCGGTAAAGATGTTTTCTGCGCGGGAGAAGGTGGTGGAAGCACTGCCAGCACTTGGGGTAACGGTACCACGAGCATCGCTACGTACAATGGTCTGGCCACGCTCAGCATCGTTCGCTGAGTAGCTTACGCCCAATTGGAAACCGGACCAACGTGGGGTGTAGTACGTCACTTTATTGGTGTTTTCCTGCGATTCATCGCCATATCCACCCGTTACGAACCCGTAGTTGAGCGGCAGATCAGGAGTAGCGAGGTAATAAACAGAACCACGGTTGTTAGCGAAATAAGACCAGTCGCCATCGATACCGCCAGTTGCGCGAGCAATACCAGCAGCATCCACTTTCATGGTTGCATCAGCACCAACGTTGGAACCGAGTTCTAAGCGACCCCAGATACCATCAAGGTATACGAAAGTTTTGCTAGCGTTGTCACCTTGGCTGTCAGCGTCATCTGTGGTGTCAGCTTCCAACCAGATTTCACCGCCGTAGCCTAAGCCAGCGTCAGATTTAGCATCAACTTTGAAGCTAACTTCTGTGTCGCTGCGCATAGACTGGCTGCGCTGGTTAGCGTCAGCATCGTCATTAGCGATACCAACCTGAAAATCCGCAAAACCACCAACGGTGATCTTAGGAGTGTCTGCCAGAGCAGCATTGGCATAAAGCGCCGCCGCACTGATCAGAGTAGTGGTTCCGAGAAGAATTCTTTTCATAAGGATAGTCCCCTTATTTTTGGGTTGCAAAACAGGCCTTAGGCCTATCACTGTCGAAGGCGCATGAGGAACTCCCCCATGCATCACCTTGCAGCACTTATCTCCGAACCCAGGCCGGCTTGCAAGATATAAAGGAGCAAAAGGCAAGCACAGGGGGGTCTTTTGCGGCTTCGTGTTGCCTGATTGCAACAAGTGATGCATGCTACAGGCAGTTTTTTAACGTAAATTTAACGCGGCATCCCGTCCATGTCCTCCCTAGATACAATACGCGCCACTATTAAAAAAGCCCAAAGCTCCCCTCTTGCGAAAGAGGATATAACCCTGATTGGAATCTCCAAAACGCAAGCCCCCAGGGCCATTGAGGCCTGCATAGCCCAAGGAGTGACCCATTTTGGCGAGAACATGGTGCAAGAGGCGCAAAGCAAATGGCCGACCTTGCGTGAACGGCACCCTAATGTCCGCCTGCATATGGTTGGGAGACTCCAAACCAATAAAGTCCGACAGGCAATAGCGCTATTCGATACCATCCATTCACTCGATAACCTCCACTTAGCAGAAGTATTGCGCGCAGAAATGACGCGCGCGCGAAAAGAACTGCCCTGTTTCATTCAGATCAATACCGGTGCGGAGCCACAAAAATCGGGAGTACGGCCTCAAGAAGCCAGCGCCTTTATACACCACTGCATAGATGTGTTGGTGCTGCCTATCTGCGGACTGATGTGCGTACCGCCTGTGGAGCAGCCACCCGCTCCGCATTTTGCATTGTTGCGTCAGATAGCACAGGCGCACGGATTAGAGCACTTAAGTATGGGCATGAGCGACGATTATGAAACCGCCATCCGCATGGGCGCTACGCATGTGCGTATTGGCAGAGCCTTGTTTGGAGAACGCATGCGCTAGGCGGTTTGCCCTATCTTCCTCTCTGGCTGTCTCCCGGGCCGAGTGTTCTATCAATTCTCTTTTGAAGCTCAGCCTTAATGGCTGAGAACAGGGGATTTACAACCCCATTAGCCATATGGGCATTCACTGCGTGAACCATCCTCGGGCGGGGATCTCCATCAAGCATCACCTCTTGCTCGACAATCTCCCCACTCTCGTCTGCTTTTTTAAAGCGCTCCAAAACACCAGGGGCACGCAAGGCTCTTTCGAGAGCCTTTTTATTACCTTCGCCTCCCATATTGTAATAGAAGCGTTCACCGTCAGCACCAGCCCGCTCCCAGCCAGGTAATGCAGCGAGTCTCTGAAGAGCCGTTTGTGGTTGAATATCTTCCCTTGTTGCACCAACACAATCCGCCAGCACACCAACTACATCAACAGGCTCACCAAGGTTTCTACCACCATTTCTCTTTGTTCTTTTAGACCAAAGCCCCATAATTCCCTCTTTAAGCAATCGTTGCTAATGCGCACCGATTATAGCAGAAAAA
>CAZRJZ010000039.1:0-8725 GCA_964600465.1 uncultured Rickettsiales bacterium | reverse complement strand
AGATTAAAACTCATTTTAACAGGTCTTTTACTTGTTCTCCGGCCGCTTCATATTCTATAATCGTGCTGCCGAGTTCTTTTAAAATTTCACCTACGCCCTTATGCGACAACCTATACCGCTCTGATTTCACGTTACAGTCTGTGAAGTCGGGCGTAAACGAAACATCCAGGAAAAGGAAGCGCTTTGCGCGCAGCACGCGCCCCATCACTTTCAGCTTATACAGCAGCCCCTGCAAAAACGTGAATCGCTCCTTGTCGCCCACATTGATAATCTCGACTTGAATTTTGTTCATCGCCTGAAGTTTGAGATTAACACAATGCACCAGATCACCGCGCTGCAGCCTGCGCCCACGAGGAACGCAGCCTCCATGCTCAGGTGCCTGTTGTTAAAAGCCGCAATAAAAAAAAGCAGCGTGAGCAACCATGAAGGGCCGATGCCGGGGTGCTGTTTAAGCCGATACCAATAGCGTTCCGCGTGCCTTTTCCGTGTGAACAACTCCACTTCCGTAATGCCCAATTCTGCTGCTTCCTCCTTTAGCTTCTGCTGTGCCAGCATAAACTTTGCATACATAAAGTCTTCCACCGGCACATTAAATTCCTTTGCTTCGGCTTCCAACTTCTTATATTCTTCCTCCGAAAACTCAACTTTTATCTCCGAGGTCATTTCCTCCTGTTCCTCTTTGTATTGGCGGAGAAATTTCTGTAACTGTCTTTTATCCTGGTTTTCCATGGCGTGTTTTTATTAGCGTTGAATGCGGATGATATCGTCTTTCAGCTCCAGCGTGAGCGGGGAGATAAAGTCGTTGATTTGGTTGAGTGTCGGGTAGTTAGGGTCGGTGCCGAAGAAGCGGGCGTCATCAATCAGGATGACATCTTTGGCGGTGCTGTGCTGCCAGATGGCCTGCAGCTCTTCCAGCACAGGCGTATCTTTCTCTCCGCGCGTCTTGCGCCCGTCATAGTGGGCATCGAGCCAGAAGAGCTTGGGCACCTCCGGGGGGATGCGCTGCAGGATATAGCTGAGCATCTTCGCGCTGTCGCCAAAGAAGCAGAGCACTTTCTGTTCGTTGCGGAAGCGCTCTACGGACATCGCGTAAAAATCCGGGTCAAGCTCGATGGTGGCCAGCTGCTCGAACGTGCCGATGAGTGCATTGGTGGTGTACCCATCGCAGGTGCCGGTCTCGATAAATAAATCAATCTTGCTTTGCTGCGCATACTGTTTAATCACTTCGATGCGCTCGTCTGCGGTGAGGGTTTGGTCTTGTTGCATAATGTTATACTGTTTTTTTCGTGACATAAATTACGGTGTCTTTGCCATACGAATGCTGCACGGGCACTTCTGTAACCTCTATTATCATCTTTTCAACAAACTGCTCTGCAACCTTAAATAATTTCATGAGTGCCAATCTGCTCAAAGATAAATTCGGCACAGGCGGGTCATAGGTGGGTGGTCCGTTCAACAGCAGCACTTTGTCTTCTTCGTCTTCTTCGTGGAGAGGCGTATAGATAGCAATGTAAATTTTTTTTGTAGCGCTTTTCAGCGCATTTGCCAGGATCATATTCCACTCAAAATTATGCTCGAGCACATGGCGGATGAAGATGCCCTCCGGCTGCGGGTTGCTGAGGTAGTGCACGAGGGTCGGCACCTGCAGGTCGGCAAACGGGTTTGGCTGCTGCACGCTGTCCACGCCCATGTCAATGCCGGTGTACTGCACCTTATGAAAGCCGGAGCCGGGGATAAAGACAGGCTCCATCTTTTCCACATACTGCTTAAAGAATCCGCGCCCGCAGCCCCAGTCTTCGATGGTGCGGCAGTCTTTGAGGAATTCCGCGCCCAGCTCGTAGGTCTTCACATCGCCATAAGCATAAGGCGGGTCTGACGGGTTGAGGATGCCGATTTCGGGTTGTTTCATAAATTTTCAGATTGTTTTTTAATTACCGCCATCTTCCATTCTTCACCCGCTATAAACAATAAGTCTTCGGGCTGCAGGTGCGCGCGGATATCGTTTAGCGTAATGCCGGTGTTGGCGATGTCTTCAATGAAATAAAAACCGTTTTGCTTCAAAAACGGGTAAAAATTATCCAGGGTCTTAAAAATGTCTGCCGGCACATGCGAGGCATCGTCAGCAATCACATCCATGTAATGAGGGAAATCTTTCATCGCCTGCGTTACCGCCTGCGCGTCTGTTGAATCACAGAGCAGCGTAGTAATGCCAAACTCTGCAAACTGCGTGTCCGGCTGGCAGTCAATGCCGATTATTTTACTCCTTGAGCTGGTGAAATAGGAATTCCAGGCGCGTAAGCTGGCACCGGGCTGATAGCCTGGCAGCGCGCAGGAACGCATATTGGAATGTTTGCCCTCCAGCATAGTACCAATACCGATTTCTAAAAAACAAACATCGGCAGCACGCAGGTGCCCAATCACCATTTCATAAATCGGTGGGTATTCGCCTTTGGGCGTGGCGTAGTCGCGGAAGATATCGGCTAACGGCTTTTCTTTTAAGTTCATGCAGGAATGATTTTGCGGGTTTGTACTTCCTCATTCAGAAGAGTTAAGGATTTTTCCCAGATGGGCAGCATCCACGGCAGCGAGCTGCGCTTGCGCAGGCGGCCCTGCTTGTTATATTCCGGTGGCAGCGTGCCCTTTTCGTGGGCTACAAGCTCCTTAACATGCTGGTGCAGCTGCAACAGTTGCGAATCTGAAAAATGGGTGTAGTAGCTCATGTCAGCGTTTTAAAAACATTTTATCGAGGGAAGAAAGCGACTTGTGGCAGGAGAAGCCCCAGCCGTCCAACAAACGGATGATGCCGGCAGCGGTATGCCCGCGCGGTGTCAGCAGCTTGTCGTCCAGCTCCAGCAACAAAGAGGTGCCGCGGGCACAGGTGCGCAGAAACTGCTCCATGCCTTCCAGCACATCCTGCTCATAGCCCTGCACATCAATTTTAATCATGCGCACATCCGGGGTGAACGCGCTGAACATGCACTGCTGCATGAAGAGCGCATCAAACGGCTCTACCAGCACTCTTTCTTCCTGATATTTTTTGTCCTTCATATTGACCACCGCAATGTCTTTATTCATGCTGCTGTTGTCGGCATTCACCGGCACGTAAATCGTTTCTTCGCCATAGGCTTTGCCCAGCGCTACCGGGTGGAGGTAGATCGTGTGCAGCACCGCGTTCTCCACGATGCTGCGCTCTAATAATTTGATGTTTTCCTGCACCGGCTCAAACGCGATCACCTGCACGCCCGCCTTTGCCAGCCCCAGCGCAGACAAGCCGATGTTGGCGCCCACATCCACATAGACATACTGCAAGCCGTACACCTGCAGGAAAAAATCCTTGATGAAGAAATAATCGGGCAGGTCCTGCTTTTCCTGCAGCGCGTATTTATCGAGGGGCGTGCCCTTGAACAGCCACGGCTGGGCATAGAGCCACCAGTTGAGCGCATCGTGCTCATCTGCAGAGGCGTGGACGTAAAATTTGCGGTGGTTCATAGTGGTAGTTTACCGTCTTTATCGCGTGAATTTTCTCGGTCAATGGCGACCTGCTTCATGGCTGGCTGTGGCTTATGTGCGCGGCAGGCAGCTGCATGGTCAGCACACACCGTCCAATAGCCCGTTTCGCTCCAGGCGTTGCCGCCTGAGCATCCTTCTTTATCGCAGCCCTCCACATCGCACCAGCCGAAATACGGCTCATATATGGGAGAGGATGGATCGGATTTTATACGGGCCAGCAGCTGCCGCTCCAGCCATGCCTCATACGTTTCCAGCTCTCCATGCCCGTCATCGGTGGAGGTGGCGTTATACATTTCAATAAGATAGTTGCGGTCTTTGCTCATGCTTGCTCTGAAAATTTATTAATAAATTCAAGTCCTTTTTGAGTTATCTCATAATCACCTCTGCATCCACAACCACACCCGCTCACCAACCCTCTCGCTATTAACTTTGCCATTTTTGCGATTTTTATTTTATCTGGAGTATTGGCAGGCATTGCTTGTCCTATAGAATTTTCAAATCCATCATACCAACAACACCATTGCTTTTTTTCCTTTGCTCTTTCGGAAAGAAACTGCAGCACTGGCTTTTCGGCTATATCTTTACATTGTATTCTTCCAGCCTTCATATTTTTTCTTTTCTTGAAGCGCTTTCCCAGTCCTCATACCTGCGGTTGGGGTTCTGGACGAGGCGCGCCACGGTGCTTGTAAAATGGTCAAGGATTAATGCGGCATCCACGAGCCTGCCGGGGCTGTATTTATATTCGCCCGTGCCGATGTTCTTCTCTTCCACGGTGAAAGTATTTTCGGCATGAACGCGCACGCTGCCGCCCGCCAGCTCGATGAAGCCTTTTGCTGTCTGCACGTAATGCCGCTTATCCAGCCAGCAGTTCCAGCGCCACAGCACCGTGATGGGCTCTTTCAGCAGCTCCTTTGCCGACCGCAGCACTTTATTCGCTGCCTGCAGCACCTCTTCATACGTGGCTTCCGTATACTCGTCCGGGTAATAATACTTCCGCGCCTGGGCATTCGAGCCATGTAACAGCTCGATGGAATCAGCCGTGATGCGCAGCACCATGTCTTCGCGGATGAGCACAAAATACCACCAAATCTTTTTATAGACCTTGTGCTTGGTAAAAATGGGAAACAGGCAGGTGGTGCGGCTCGTAGCAGGAATCAAATTAAAATCTCCCAGCGCAGTTTTCTGCGAAGCCATCCTGCCGACCGTGATGCGGTAGTCATAAATTTTTAATTCAGGGGTGCGATGCCCGAACTCCATAAACCATCCTACTCTGTCCAGTGTGGTAGTATACTCGTTTTTCGTTTCGAGCATGTATGCCCCGCACACGCCTGAAAAATACAGGGGCGGGAATTTCTTTTCCAGCTTCTCCTGCAGCTCCTTAAAGGAACGAGCCATCACGGAGCCGGACTCAAAGTCGGCATAGTAGAGGTAGTTCATACTTCGCGGATAAAATTATTGTAATCTTCCTCCGACTTGAATTCAAAAATATTCAGAATCACAAACTCGCTGTCGCTGATCTCGGTAAACTTTTTATCCCGCACGAGTTGTTTTGTTTCGCTGATGATAAAGGCATGTGTAGGAAATCGCTGGGAGCTGAACCACACGCTTCCGAAGAAATTTGCCGCTGTAAAACTGATTAAAAAATAGCGCATCGGAGGATTTTGTGCAATGATACTACTTCTTTTTCAAATTCTGTCAAATTTGACAGAATTATTTAGCCCACTGTTGCCCCCGGATGCTCTCTGGCAATCTGCGGGGGCAAGGAAATGGGCTTACGCTAATTCGGGTGCAGGCTCTGGCGGCTCATTTTAACCGGTGAAGGCAAAAAACCACCGCACGCTCGCTGGGGGAGTCTCATTTGCTCCGGGTAAACAAGTGCGATGCCTTGCCACAAATGATGTTCTATCTGCAAGATGCACGGAAGGAGAAGTGTACCGATGAACAGAAAAAGCGTCATCTGCTTAATCGTTGTTGATAATTTTTACGCCCGGATAAAACAAGCCCGCGTTGGGCCACTCGTTATTCAGCCAGCGTGCCGGCATCGTCACAATCTTATTCGGGTTGTCATTCAGCCAGCTGCCCCACCAGCTGAAGCTGCTGTTGGCGCATACGCCCCCGAGGCGGCACAGGCTCATCAGCCACAGCGCGCGCACCTCGTCCGGCTCGTGCACCTCCTTAAACAGCAGCCGGTGCTCGCCAAACATGGTGATGAGGCGCTGGATGAGTTCGGCATTCCGCTCCGGCATGTTTGAAAAAAGATAACAGACCGTTCCTGGTTCGTGCTGCTCCTTCCGCGTCATGCCTGCCAGCACGGCATTCAAATAATAGCGGTCTAAGGGCACGCCATGCAGCTCTACGCCATCCACGCCCGGACGCTGGATGCGGTTGTGCAGGAAGAAGGCGTTATCAAGGTCGGGGTATTGTGCGCGCAGCTCCTGCTCCACGTCAGGCGGGCACCGGAAGCAGTCGCGCACCTGCTGCTCGATGTGCTTAAAATAGCGCTCGTCCTGATAGTAGCCGTAGAAGCACACATTGCGCGTGAGGGCAGGCTGCTCTTTATAAATCGCATAGTGCCCTTCCGGCTCCTTCACCGTGGTGTCAATGTGCACGGTGCTCAGCTGGCTGATGTTGCGGAAAATCGTCTGCAGGTAATCCTGCGGCCCATGTACGTTTTGCCGTTCGTAGTGTTTCTTATGCAGGCGAAAAGTTTTGCCGTGCTTTGCGGCATAGCCCATGGCAAAGGCCGCCATGAACAGGCGGTTGCCCAGGCCCCCGCCTATCTGGATGGTGACAAGATTCCTGTCCATATAATACTGCTGATATTCTGCTTTGGTGAGGTGCATGGTAAGCTGCTCATACAGCTGCTCGTTTGCCTGCATGTGCGGGTTGTCGCGGTTGCTGTTGGGCGAGCGGAAGTGATTGAGATGATACACCGGTCCCGGCACGCGCTGGTAGCGCAGCCCGAAGCGCAGCACGCGGAACATGCGCTCAAAGTCTTCCGGGGCATACGCCCTGAAGGCTTCGTTCTCCCCGCCCATGCGGATGTAGTCCGCGGTGCGGAAAAACACTGCCAGCCCCGTGCCGCTGGTATGAAAGCCGGATGCGCTGGCCTGCAAGGACTGGAGGTACGCATCCGCATCTTCGCCCACAGGCGGCTTGTCGTTCACGTAATAGCAGCCGGGTGGCTCTGTCCACGGATGCACGCAGTCTGCCTGGTTATTCAAAATACGCTGCTCCGCCTCGTGCATGGAGAGCAGCGGCAGCAGCACATCGAGGTCATAGTTTACCACTACGGGCGTAGTGACTTTATCGAGGGCGTCATTTAAAATTTTGGTGCGGTGAAACAGGGGCGCGTCATTCGGCTGGAACTCGTATTCCACCGGGTAGTGCAGGTGGCGCTTGGGTCCGTTCTCAATGAGGATAATCTTTGCATCGGTGAACTTCAGCAGGTAATTCAGCACAATGCGCGCATTTGCCATCCGGTCGGGATGGTCAATACGGGCAGGGATGATGAAGGTGGTATTTGAAAGCATTGCTTAAAACTTCCGTTCTTTTTCCATCCTGCGGAGGGTTTGCTCGGGCAGCTCGCCCGGCAGCATGGGATAGCTGCAGCCTACGGTGCCGCCCTTCCAGGATCCGGTTTGCTCGCCCACCTCATCATCAAAGTCAATCTGAATGGTTTTGCGCACCCTGCGCGGAAAAGGCAGCCACTGAAACCAGTTCCAGCGCCATTCCCGCTCTTCCACGCGGAGGGTCGCCTCGCGGAGCTGCTTTTCCCCGGAGCGCAGCGCATAGACATACGGGTACGTTTCCCTCCAGAGCAGGCCTTTCCATTTTTCGGTAAAAAAATCTTGGCGGTCGCCCGGGCGTTCATGCTCCCACGAGCCATCCTGCTTCAGGCAGCTGGTGCGCACCCAGGTAAACTGCCACGGCATATACATCGCCCAGCTTTTGTTGCCGCCCTGCCAGTTGCCTTCCCCGCCATAGGTGATCCACAGCGTTTGGTGATGGTAGCTGATGCCCCACTCGGGCGGAGAGCACTCGTCTGTGTATTTGCTCCAGATGGGCAGGATGAGCGTGAGCCGGAAAAACAACAGCTGGATGTTGATGCGGTGACGCGCATCAAAATAGCCGCACAGCTCATACGAGAGGTCGAAGCCCCAATCAAAGTAAAAGATGAGCCAGCGCTTTTCAAATATCCATTTTTTGTTTTTCATGTCTGTTCTTCTTTTAGTTCTATTTCAATACAACCAGGAAAGGGCTTCGGTACGGTGTGAATCGGGTTCTTAAAATACTCTTTCGGATAGAAGTCTAACAGCGCCTGTGCATAGCAGCCGAAGCGGTACGCGATGAAAACTTCATCGGACGGGCGGCAATAGAAATGAAACTCCATAAATTCGCCATCATCGAACTTATCTACTTTGGAATAAAAGAGGTAATAATCCCGGATGAGAAAGTAGAGGATTTCCATCTCAACTACCTTTGTGAGCTTTGTCTTAAAGGTGAGCACCAAGTCCATTTTCTTATATCCTTGCGGCAGCTTTTCCATTGTTATTTTATCGTATCGCCTTCGTGATAAATATCGCAGTCGTCCACGTCTACGGAAACCTTAGTAATTTTTCCGGTGGTTAAATCCCGCACCTGGTAATAGCCGCCCACAAGATTATCAAACCCGCAATGCTGTTTCAGGATGACACAGTGATGCAACGTATTGATATCCTGAAAGCGCAGCATCTGGAATAACAACAGACATGCTATCAGTATACATGCTATGTAAACAACAATGATTTTCATGGGAGCTTGTTTAAATATTCCACTGCCTTTTCATAGTGCGCTCCGGTGTCGCGCATCCGGGCGGCTTGCGCATCGAGCTGAGGGTAGAGCGGGTACTGCTTGATCACCCAGCTTTCCTGCACGAGCTTCACATTCACGCTGCTGTCGCTGAGCGGGTTCACGGAGTTATAGAGATACAGCACTTCATCGAGAAACACCAGATGGTCTTTGCCCGCCATCTCCAGCATCGGGATCATCAGCACGAAGTCATAGCCGCCTGTAAACCACTGCCCGTCCGGGCGCTGCATGTCCTTAACAGCGATAGCGTCAAACAAAAACTTCCTGAACGTAAGCGGATGGTTATACAGGTTGCCCACCGGTGAGTTGCGGAAGTTGCGGCTCAGCAGCACCTCGTCAGGATAGCGGGCGGCCAGCACCTGCC
>CAZRJZ010000038.1:0-8761 GCA_964600465.1 uncultured Rickettsiales bacterium | reverse complement strand
AGTGGTAAAAATCTTCGCTTAAGAAGAATATTCCCCTGGAACCGAGCTTTAAAATTACGTGCTTACACCGAGTTTCTTCTTTCAGGCAGGTTGCAAGCTGGCCAATATTGGAGTCCTGGTCAGCCAGGGCAAACCGCGCTTCACGCTCGTTGGGCGTAATAAGATCAAAACCGGTAAATTCCGTAATGTTCCCCCAGCGCGACGCTACCTGACTATCTGCTACTTTAAACATGTCCTTAGGAATAGCAGCGGCCAAACGCGGAATAGTGGTGCGGTTAAAAATACCGTGGCGGAAGTCGCTGAACACCACGCAGTCCGCTTCTTTAGAGGCAATGCGCTCTTCAATCTGCTCAGCGATTTTTCCTGAAATGGGGGTGTTATCAATGGTGTCGATTTTAAGCAAGCGGTAACCGCCAGCAATGATCGCGTTTTTATTCGTGGTGGGACGGTTATGGTCAATAACCGCCTCTACCTCAATGCCGCTGTCTTTTAAAATTTCCTGCGCAAATTCTCCGAGCGCGTCATTACCAAGAACAGTGGTGAAAATAACTTCCGCACCGGCGGCTTTCATGTGCTGCGCAACGATACCGGCGCCGCCCACATAATCGTCATGACCATCGTATAACACACTAAAGGTGGGGGTTTTAATGTTACCGCCTATCAGATTAGTGCGAGTATAGGTGTCAATAATCGTGTCTCCCACCACATGGACTTTAAAGCCCGCCATCTCTTTCAAGGTTTTGCGCAAACCATCAAAAGTAATGTCAAACTGAGACATCAGGCTCAGCAGCTTTTCTATTTGCAAGGTTGGAAGATGGGTATTTAAAAATTTCGTGGATGAATAGACCACGTCTCCGGGGGTAAAAATCATTTCGCCGCCATAAACCTCCAGCGCGCGCATTTCATCCATGGTGGCTTTGGGCATGTTATCGGAATACTCGAAACCTTTAGCAAAAAAATCCGGTTTAATGCGAGCAATATTCGCCAGAGGCGTGGCCTCCTGGTCGATGATGACGTAATCTACCATGTCGAATGCGGCTAAACTAAGAGCGCGCAAGTTTTCCGGCACGTGCGGACGGTAAGTGCCTTTGGTTACGTGCTTGTCGCAGGTGATGCTGACTACCAAAATATCCGCTTTCGATTTCGCGTAGGCCAAATGACGGATATGGCCGGGATGCACCACATCGAAGCACCCATGACACACAATCACCTTTTTCTCCCGAGGGAAACCGCCAACGGCTTCGATGAGCTGCTCTACGTTTAATATTTTATGCCGGTAATTCTTGTTTAGTTCTTCAGACATCGTAACCGCACTCCTTAAGAATCAAGCAGCTTTAAGATATTTAAACCATGTTTCTGTCGCTTTAGAAATAGACTCCGGATCCCACAAGGGCGCGTCTTTCCAGCGTGAAATATCGGCAAGCATTTTTTTGACGCCTTCTTCAAAAGGCACCTTTGGCTCCCAGCCAAGAATACGCCGGCTTTTAGAAATATCCGCAAACGTTACATCCGGCTCGCCGGGGCGTTTGGGCACGTACTGCACCTCTCCGCCAAGCAGTTCCACCAGGTAATTAATGCTTTGCGGCTTTCCCGCGCCAATATTGAAGCGCTCACCGCTGACATCCGTTTCCGCAGCGGCAAGGAATGCGCGCGCCACATCGGTTACATAAACAAAATCCCTGGTCTGCGTTCCATCACCCACCACGGTAAACGGCTTTCCGGCAAGCTTTTGTTTTAAAAACACTCCAAATACCGCGCCGTAAACGCCGGTAGTGCGTACACGCGTACCATAAGCATTAAAAATACAGATCGCGTTTACGGGAAGTTTATAGACCTGATGCCAGTGAAACACGGCCTGCTCTCCCTGGTACTTAGAAAGGGCATAGGGGTATTGCGGCTGAATAACATGCGATTCATCAGTAGGAGTGTCCGCCAGACCGTAACAGGAGGAAGAAGACGCATACACAAACTTGCTTACACCGGCTTGTCTCGCCGCTTCAAGCACTCGCACCGTTCCCTGCACGTTGGTTTGCATATACTGAATAGGACGCTCGATAGAAGGAACGATATCGCCTATTCCCGCAAGATGAAAGCAGTACGCGGCACCTTTAAAAAGCGCATCGTCCGGCTCCAGGCCATTAATGTCGCGCCATTCGCAACGCAAGTCATCATTTCCGGCATGCTGCGCAAGATTGGTTTGATGACCGCCCGAAAGATCATCGACCACCCGGACTTCATGCCCACTGCCAAGTAGCAAATCCACTAAATGGCTACCGATGAACCCCGCTCCACCCGTTACAACGCTAATCGGTTTTTTCATGCAGCATTAATCCGTTTCAGGCGCTTAACGTTGTAATAACGGTCATCGGCAAAACTGTCAGGTATGAGGCCTTTTTTGAAGGCGTCGCACAAACCTCTCACCGCATCCTCGATGGTATATTTAGGCGTGAAACCGAGAATCTTTTTAATTTTATCGGAGTTAATATGGTAGGAACGGATGTCATCGCTCGGGGTAGTGACGATCTCGATGCCCTGCTTTTCCGGAAACTCCTGTTCAACCACTTTTTTCACCAGCTTGGCTATGTCCATAATCGACATATTCTGGAAGCCGACATTGAAAATCTGATCCGCAATTTTTTCAGCAGGCGCTTCCATTAAAAGCTGAACCGCGTCGCAGTAGTCCTGCACGTGGAGGTTGGGACGCAACTGACTTCCACCAAAGACGGTAATTTTATTATTCGTTACTGCGTGATTGGTAAGAATGTTAACGGAGAGATCCAGCCTTAAGCGAGGCGCATAACCGCACACCGTTGCCGGACGGAAGGTAACGCCCACAAAATCCTTATCCGTATGCTTGGCAAGCAACGGCTCGCAAAGCCCTTTATATTTATTATAAAGCGTAAGGGGTACCAGAGGGTGCTCTTCGGTCACGTTCGGCTCATCCGAAACGCCGTATACCGAGCTCGAAGAAGCATACACAAACCGTGATACGCCGGCTTCTTTCGCCGCCTTCACCATCGGCTCGAACGCTTCCATATTGACACTCGTGGAAAGCGCCTCATCCAGTTCAAAACTCGCGTCATTGGAAATGCAGGCAAGGCTTACGAATATATCATGCCCCGCAGCGTGTTTGCGGATCGAAGCCGCATCCCTTATATCGCCCTGCACTACGGTAAGATCGGGATTATTCAGAGGCAGAAAATCTTTGCCGAAGTATAAAATATCATACACCGTCACGGCGTAGCCGCTGTTTAAAAGCTGAGGAACCAATTTGCTGCCGCAATATCCAGCGCCGCCTGTAACAAATACTTTTTTCTTACTCATAATTACCTACCATTTTTTTAAATTGTTTTTAAATTATGTTGTAAACTTATGCGCTTTGCTTGCGTAAAGCAGAATCAGCAAGATTACCGGAAAGCGTATAACCGGAAGATTTTGCGTCATTATAGAACATCTGCACCGTTTCCATAGAAAACTGGTGAAGATCCTTATTGAAAGACGAGATTTTTTTAAGCAGGTCCGGCGTCACCGTGATAATCCCGCAGCCTGCGTCATTCGCCTGCACAATGTTTAAGGCCTCCCTTGGGCTGGCCCACAAAACACGGGCCTTCGGCTTGGATTTAGCAATCCTCACCGATTCGCGCATGAGCGGCATTGGATCCACGCCTGTATCAGCTACCCTGCCTGCAAAAACCGATATAATCGCTTCCACTTCCGGATTCAGCGCATGCACAATGTCTTCCACCTGATCAAGTGTAAAAAGCGCGGTGACATTGCAAATGATTCCATCATCAGACAGTGACTTTACCAGCGCTTCGGCGCTTTGGCCTTTGGTATTCGTGACCGGTATTTTAACATTCACATTCTTTCCCCAACCGGCGATTTTTCGTGCCTGCCATTCCATTTCCTCAAAATCATCCGAGAAGACTTCCAGGGAAAGCGGCGCGCCCTCCACGATTTCCAGCGCTTGCTTAGCAAATGTTTCGTAGTCCGTTACGCCTGCCTGACGCATCAGCGTAGGATTCGTGGTAAAGCCCTTAACAAGCGGATTAAGCTTGCTCTGGCGGATGCTGTTTAAGTCTGCGCCGTCGGCATAGATGCTAATCTGGAAGTTGTTTATGTCAATCATAACGATGCTCTTTCTAAAATATACCTGCTGGCATGCAGCAGATTTTCTGCGCGGATGCTAACATCGAAATCCGGAGTTTCAAGATAATTTTTATCAATGAACACCGGCTGACATCCGGCAGCAATTCCTGCGCATACATCGCTATACCTGTCTCCTACCATAAAACTTGATGGCATGTCTATGTGGAACTCATTTTTTGCGGCCAGAAGCATACCGGGTTTTGGTTTGCGGCATTCGCAATTGTCGGTTTGCTTATGTGGACACATGTAAATTTTAGTAATCGGCAAGCGGCGCATTAATATCTCGTTCATTTGCTCCACCACTTCACGGGCAACAAAACCGTTCCCAATATCCGGCTGATTCGTTACCACAAAAATTTGAAAGCCTGCTTCTACCAGGCGATCCGCGGCCTCTTCCGCCTCCGGAAAAATAGTGAATTCCGATAAGCTGCGCGGTGCGTAAGGTTTGCCGTCACGCACGACGGAATCATTAATTACCCCGTCACGATCCAGAAAGACCGCGCGCTTGCCAGCTTCTACCATTTTGTTTTATTAGTCTGCAACGCAGGATGCGAAACCAGACAATGCCATACAACCGCCTGGAATGCCTCCGAATGCGGCGTAACACGCTGCTCGTGCGCGGTTGGAATAAGCACGCAGATATTCGCTTTCTTATGCGTGTAACCATCGGCGCGCCCCACAATGCCAAACACGCTTGCGCCAACGGTTTTTGCCAGATCAATGGAGCGAATCAGATTCTGGCTTACATTCTTTTCCGCATTTCCGCCGCCCACGGAGAGGATAAGCAGGGCGTCATTTTTCTTTAATTTACTCACGCGAAGCCATTCGGAAAACACGGAATCCCAGCCTTCATCGTTCGTTCTTGCGCTCAATTCCGATACGTTATCGGTTGGCGCGTACGCTTCAATTTCGCACAGTTTTCTAAAATCATTCACCGCATGGCTGGCGTTTCCGGCGCTGCCCCCCACGCCGAGAATAAAAAGCCGCCCCTGGTTTTTCTTAACTTCCGCCAGACCGCTCGCAAGAGCTTCGACTTTTTCTATATCAATAGCGTCGCATATGGAGCGTGCTTCCTGAAAAAATATCGATGCAAAAGAAAGGGAAACTTCTTCAACGCGTTGCAATGCAGCAGACATAAAAAAAACTCCTCGGCAATGGTTGATTAATGCTTCTTATAAAATTGGTTGATCTTCTCCGACACATAGACAATTTGCTCTTGCGTAAGATGTTGATGATGCGGCAAGGCCAGCACTTTATCGCACTGCGCTTCGGCAACCGGAAAGTCGCCGCGTTTATAGCCAAGCCTCTCTGCCGCTTTGTGCAAATGCAACGGTGTGCCGTAATAGACTAACGATTCAACGCCGTTTTCCTGCAAATGTGCCTTTAGCGCATCCCGTTTCTCCGCCTGCACAATAAACATAACGTAAGAATCGACATACCCCTCCGCCGTACGCTCGGGCGGAATATACACCTGTTCAGCCGTAATATACTCACGATAAAGGTTGGCGTTTTTTCGGCGTCTGGCAATAATTTCGTCCAATTTGCGCAGGCGGATTTTAAGCACTTCGGCATGCAGCACATCCAACCGGCTGTTAACGCCGTACATCACCACATTATCGCGCGATTCCATGCCGTGATTGCGGTATAAGCGGACACGCTTGGCAATGTCGTCATCATTGGTAAGGAGTAAGCCGCCATCGCCCAGGGCATTTAAGTTTTTCAAAGGATGACAGGAAATGGATCCGGACGGTCCAAACAATCCGCCATGCTTGCCTTTATAATAGCTGCCCATGGCTTGCGCCGAGTCTTCGAGCACCATTAAATTATGCGCTTTGGCAACGGCTAAAATGGCCTCCATATCGCACATTTTTCCGGCCCAGTGCACCGGCATGATCGCTTTGGTACGGGGAGTGATTTTCTCCGCAATTTTATCGGGATCGATTAAGCCGTCATCCCTAACATCGGCAAATACAGGCGTTGCGCCTACATGCACAATGGAACCCGTGGTAGCTACAAACGAAACCGGGGGGTGAATCACCTCATCTCCCTTGCCTATGCCAACCGACCATAAGCTTAGCATCAGCGCATCCGTGCCTGAGTTTAAGCCAATGCAATGCTTAGCTCCGCTATATTTCTCGACGTCTTCTTCAAACTCGCGCAACTCCGGCGTCAAAACAAGCGCGCCTTTGGCAAGAATACTTTCTATGCACGCAAGCAATTCTGTTTTTTCTTCTTCAAAACGCTGCCGTAAATCAATAAAAGGAACCTGCATGAATTTCTACACTTACAAATGATGGGTTATTAAAAGGGACCTTGGAACGCTGGATCCGGAACATCAATCGGCAAATTAGCGAGAGATGCGCGCAGGACAGCAACCGCTTCCGCACGTTTTTTCTCCGCCACTCCTAGCATTGCGCATACATGGGTGATAATTTTCTCCGCATCGGGATAAAGTCCCTGCAAATAGCCACGTGAGCTTGGAGTAGGGTGATCCGGCAGGCCAATTCTTGTGGGCGGTGCTTTAAGCGCGCCGAAACAACGCTCTGTTATTTGCGCGACAATCTCCGCGCCGATACCCAGCGTTTTGTAGCCGGTATCTACGGTAAGCAGGCGGCCCGTTTTTTTAACAGAACGCTCAATGTCTTCCAGACGCAAAGGACGTGTCACGCGCAAATCGAATAAATCTGCATGAACTCCGATTTCCGATAATGCTTCTGACGCTTTGAGCGCATCCAGGGCGGAATAAGCCGTCGCGACAATGGTGCAATCATCCCCGTTTTTCAACTGAGAAGGCTTAGTTATATCACTGACATAGTAGCCCGGATCCACATGGCCTTTCACGTAATGCGTCCAGCGATGCTCAATGATGACAGTGGGATTGTTGTCCTCAATCGCGGCAATTAACATTCCCTTATAATCCGCCGGGAAGGTCGGCATCAGTACTTTTAATCCAGGAATATAGGAAAATAATGTTTCTAAACTTTGCGAATGCTCCGGCCCCTGCCCCCAGCCGCGCCCAATCACCAGGCGCAGCACAATGGGTGCAACGTGGTGGCCATTGCTGACGTAATGCATTTTTGCCGCATTATTAATAATCTGCTCCATGGCAAGCAGCGCAAATTCCACACGGTGGAATGAGATAACCGGGCGCTTACCGCACATCGCCGCGCCAATGGCCACACCGCACAGGCCATTTTCAGCAATGGGCATTTCAATGATACGGTCTTTACCGTAAATACCGCTCAGATTTTTTGTGGTGCCGTATATGGCCGATGGATCGTCGATGCCTTCGGCAAAAAGCAACACGTCCTTATTGCGCTCCCCCATGATGGCGAAGGCTTCGTTAATCGCCTGCCCGGAAGAAATAATTCTCTCCGGAGAACTGAGCGGGGATTCTTTTAACTGACTACGCGGCATAAACATACTCCTTCGCCATTTCAGGGGTGGGAAGCGGCGCAGCGGAAGCTGCATCAAACGCCCTGGCTACTTTTTCCTTTATTTGCGCCTCAATTTGCTTCACCTCCAGCTCACTTAAAATACCCGCGCTTACAACGTAATCAACCGCAAGCTTCAGAGGATCTTTTTCTTTCCAGCGCAGGAATTCCTTTTCATCGCGGTAGCCTAAATGGTCATCGAAGGCGACACCGCAATGCTCACGCCAGCGATAGGTATCCAACACCACGAAACTTGGGCGGTTTTTCTCCCTCGCGTCAGCAACAAGCTCTTTAAACTGCTCCGCCACTTTAAATGGATCATTACCATCCATATGCACCGTTTTAACGCCGTGGGCTATGCCGAGATCCGCCAAAGGACGCGCCGGCTGACGCTGCGCAATATGGGTATAGACGGAATAAAGATTATTCTCGCACACGAAAATAACCGGAAGCTGCATAAGTGAAGCGAAATTCATACTTTCGTGAAACACGCCTTCTTCTACCGAGGCGTCGCCAAAAAAGGTCATGGAAACGGTTTTTTTTCCATCGATTTTGCTAGCAAGCGCAGCGCCTACTGCAAGAGGAATCGCGCTTGACACAATGGGAACGCTCATGGCGATACCGGCGGAATCATCCATTAAATGCATGGATCCGCCACGGCCATCCAGGCATCCGCCTACTTTTCCATAAATTTCCAGTAGCATACGCTGCAAATCGCCGCCTTTTGCCAAATAATGCGCATGACACCGGTGCGTGGAAAACACCTTATCTTGGGCCGTCAGATGATGGCACGCGCCGACCGCGGCGCCTTCCTGACCGATAGATAAATGCACAGGGCAGCGCATTTCCTGTTTTTCGCCGGCGACGCCGTAACGCTCAACAATTCCCTCTTCTGCCAGGCGAATCAGCAGCATGGATTGAATGATTTTTTCGGCCTGATCGCGGCCTGACGAGGTATTTTTCATGATTTCTTCCCATAAAACTTCCGGATATTATCAACAACGTAATGCATCTGATCTGGGGTTAGAAACTGATGCACGGGAATAGTAATCAGCTGCTCCGCCTGCATCTCTGCATTACGTAAATCGTCTTTGTTGAAACGGCAGTTTTCCTTTGCCGCTTCTTGTTTATGCAAAGGCAAAGGATAATGCACTTTCACCTCAATGCCTTTGTCGATC
>CAZRJZ010000037.1:8201-8807 GCA_964600465.1 uncultured Rickettsiales bacterium | reverse complement strand
AGCATAGGAATCGTACGCTGAATTTACTTGATGCAGGTCAATTGAACAAACTGCCGGAATCCATCCATATTCAGTTGATAATTCTGCCGTTCCGGTTATCTTGACCGGGCACGTCAATTAAATAAGGTGGAAATGGTTAATATACTGAATAATCTTTGTGATTTTATACATGAAGCGCAGAAGGAGCGTGGCTCGGCGTCTCTTTACTTGCGCAGCAAGAATGGCGCGTATTCCGAAGCGATGGAGTCTCAGTTTGCCATTGTCGACGGTGTAAGCAAGACGCTTGGAAAATTGCCAAGAAAGCAAAGCAGCCGTGTGGAGCCGTTTCTCAATGCCCTTCACTACCTCCCTGCTAAACGAAAATACGTTATCGCCAGAATGCTGGAACCAATGGAAGCTCTCTCGTTTTACACACGCGATATTGTGGCGCCCGCCATTGAAATTGTGCAGGAACTGGCCGTGCTTGATCCGGGCAACAGCCCCGCAAAAGTTTCTGCTTTCGTCAATTTCCTTTATTGGAAAGAGCGTGTGGGGCTGGAGCGTGCGCTGGGTACGCAACTGGTGAATCTCGACTGGTCGGATACCACGGATTTCAAAAACCGTCTT
>CAZRJZ010000037.1:0-8191 GCA_964600465.1 uncultured Rickettsiales bacterium | reverse complement strand
GTATCTGAACAGCAGGCCTATGAACGGATGTTTCTGGCGCTGGCCGATGAAAATGGCCGCAGGGCTGTGGAGGCGCTGGAGCGCGACAATAGCATCTTTCGCAGGATTCAGGAAATTAACAACGGCCTTGCCAAGGGAAACAGTCAGCATATCGCCAGAACCATTACGGCGGAGGAATGGTTTAATTTATTTACCGCCAAGATGGATCTGTTGCATGAGGTGGGAAAAAACATCGCTGCGAATCTCGCCGCGACTTGCGAGACCGCGCAACCTTCCAGTGCGCCGAAAGCAAAGCCTCTTACCGATGAACAGGCAGGTATCGAAAGCGGCGTGCGCAGCTACATGGATACCATTCATGCGCTGCCTTTATTTGCAGGGCTTGATCCGGCGGCTCTGCAGGACATTCTGAGGTATGCGCGTATTGTAACTCACAACAAGGGGGCAATGATTTTTTTGCAGGGTGAGCAGGCCTCGCGTTTCTATATCATCCTTGAAGGCTGGGTAAAAATCTTTAAGGGTAACGTAGATGGGCAGGAATCTATTTTACAGGTCATGAAGTCGGGAGAAACCCTGCTGGAAACGGTGATTTTCAGCAATTCACCGTTCCTTGTCACTGCGCAGGCGGTTGATAATGTGAAGCTGCTCTCTATTCCGGCCACCATCGTCCGCGAGAAGCTCCAGAATAACAAGGAACTGGCCATCAATATGCTCTCTACCGTGGCAGGGCGCTCGCAGGCCCTTATCAGCCAGTTTGAACAACTCACGCTCAAAACCGTTACACAGCGCGTCGGCTGGTTTCTGCTGAAGCTGTTTCTGGAAAATGGCGAGCGCACCAAAAATCTTAAACTTCCGTATGATAAATCGCTGATTGCGGGCTATTTGGGGATGAAACCGGAAACTTTCTCGCGTACGTTGCAAGCCCTCAAAGAACAAGGAATCGATATTGATAAAAGCAATGTCAGCTTACCGGATGTGTTTGCGCTCTGTGATTTCTGCGATATGGAGCTGGCCGGAAAATGCAGCCGTGCGGGTACTAAGGAATGCGTTAATACCGATTGCGTAAAACATGCGTATGGTTGATCCACATCAATTGCTGAAAATCTTTTCGCTTTTACCCTCCCTCCATCCGAAGCCTTGAAATCCTAAGCAGATGCCGCGTGTCTGTATGGTTCTCAGGCCGTAATCATACGCGCAGGGCTGATGTGGCGGCTGCGTGCCAACAACCGATTACCGGGTAGCGGTGGAAACGCCTCTGCCTCCCGCGTTTGGAAAGGATAAACAAGGTGCTGAAGGATTCGTTTGGGAGAAAGTTCCCGTATTTGCGGCTGTCTGTTACGGAGGTGTGTAACTTCCGCTGTACCTATTGCCTGCCCAATGGATATCAAAAGGCCTCCCGTGATTTTCTGACGTTGCCTGAGATCCGCAGGCTCGTCAGCGCTTTTGCCGGGCTTGGAACCCATAAAGTTCGCTTAACGGGTGGCGAACCGGCCGTGCGCCGCGACCTGACGGACATTGCCCACACAATAAGCGCCATCCATGGCATTCGTACCGTTGCCTTGACCACCAACGGTTACAATCTCAAGCAAAACGCCAAGGCCTATTTCGATGCAGGCATTAATGCGCTGAATGTGAGCGTTGATAGTCTTGATCCAGGGCGTTTCCGCGCTATCACCGGGCAAGATAGGCTGGCAGACATACTGGCAGGGATTGAAGCGGCGAAGGCTGCCGGGTTTACCAATATCAAAATCAACAGCGTGCTCTTGAAGGAAACCACCGATCACATGTTGCCTGATTTTTTGGCGTGGATTAAGCGCGAGGCGCTTTCCATCCGTTTTATCGAACTGATGCAGACGGGAGAAAATCGTGAGTTTTTCGCCAAGCATCATGTGAGCGCGAGTGCGATCATCGGACAGCTCCTGGAGCATGGATTCGTGCCCGTTATCCGCAAGCCCGATGCTGGGCCGGCGCAGGAATTTACCCATCCTGACTATGCAGGGAGTATAGGCATCATCGCTCCGTATTCAAAGGATTTTTGTAGGAATTGCAATCGTCTGCGCGTCACTTCGCGTGGCAAACTGATGCTTTGCCTGTTTGGCGAGGGCGGATACGATTTGCGCCCATACCTGCAGCAAGACGAAGGCGGGGAAGCGCTGATGGACGCCATCGCTCACGCGCTGCATTTCAAACATGAAAGTCATTACTTACAGCAGGGAATTACCGGTTCTACTGCCTATCTTGCCATGCTTGGAGGGTAGATGAAGCCTGGTTTTCACATGATCGACGTAGGCAATAAACCCATCAAGCATCGCACCGCTGTTGCCGCCGGTGAGATTGTCGTTGGCCAAGAAGCCTTCGCGCTGATTCGTGATCGCGCATTGCCCAAGGGAGATGTGCTGGCGCTGGCGGAAATCGCAGGTATTCAGGGCGCAAAAAGGGCTTATGAGATGATCCCGCTCTGCCATCCAATGGGGCTGGATATGGTGCGTATCATCACCGAATTGTTGCCTGACCAGCATGCGGTGCGGGTCTATTGCGTGGCCTCGGTGCATGCAAAAACCGGCATCGAGATGGAAGTGCTGGCAGGCGTAAATGCCGCGCTACTGACCGTCTGGGATTTGAGCAAGATGATTGAAGCTAATTTGCGCATGCAGAATATCCGGTTGCTTGCCAAGAAAGGTGGAAAGTCTGGCCTGTGGCTCAGTCCTGAAGGGGCGCCTGATTGGGTGACGGAGCTGATGAATCCGCCTGCGCGGAAACTGCTTTCGGGCCGTAAAGCGGCGGTGCTGACGTTAAGCGACCGTGCGGCAAAAGGTGAATATGAAGATGCCTCAGGCGCAGCGCTAAAGCTTATTTTGGAAGAATCCGGCTGCACGATCTGCGACTATCGCGTGATTCCTGATGATAAGGACGGAATCGCCGCAACGGTTCAGGAGATGATAAAGAATCATGCGCCGCATGTGCTCATTACCACGGGGGGTACGGGTGTTTCGGCGCGTGATTACACGCCGGAAGCGTTACTGCCGTTGTTTGATAAGGAGATCCCTGGCGTAGGTGAATTACTGCGTAGCGATGGCGCGCAGTATACGCCGCTCTCCTGGAGCAGCCGCGCCGTGAGCGGCATTACCGGAAAAACGCTCGTGATCACGTTGCCGGGCAACCCCGCGGCCGTCAAAGAAGGATTGAGCGCGCTGCTGCCTAAGCTGATCCCGCATCTCGTCCGCATCGCAAATGGAGAGAAATAATGGCTCAAGAAAAACAAAAGATGATCTCTTACGAGGATGCGTTGGCGATGATACTGAAAAACGCCAACCCGCGTCCCGGCAAAAAGAAACCGTTGCCGGAAGCATTAGGAAACGTTGCCGCGCAGGACGTGGTCAGCGCAATTCAGGTGCCGGGTTTCCGCAACAGCGCCATGGATGGTTTTGCGGTGGTAAGCAACCGGATTGCCTCGGCCAGTCAGTCTAATCACGTCGCGCTGCCTATTGCAGCGGCGATTGCGGCGGGTGAGCGGACCGCCGTTTCAGATGTCACAAAAGCCGTGCAAATTATGACAGGCGCCGCCGTGCCGGAGCCGTACGATACGGTGGTGCCCGTGGAGTTGGTGACAGTTCGGGGTGGTAATGCAATATTCACCGCGCCGGCGCATTGCGGCGACCATATCCGCCGGGCGGGGGAAGACGTCGCCAGTGGGCAGATCGTGTTGCGTAAAGGCGAACGGATTACGCCTGAGGCCATCATGCTGCTCGCAGCGGTGGGGATTGACAGCGTGGCAATAGCAGAAGCGCCATGCTTGCATATTATCAGTACCGGCAATGAAATCAGCGATGATTACGCGGCATTGCTCACAGGCGCGCAAATTTATAATTCTAATGCGCCGTATTTGCTCGCAGAGGCGCGAAAGCAGGCGTTAGAGGCGCGCTATGAAGGCATCGTGCGAGATGACCCCGCGTTTTTTGAGGCTAAACTCAAAGCGGTCAGCGAGCCGGCGATAGTTATCAGTACAGGAGCGGTTTCTAAAGGCGTATGGGATTTTATTCCAGATACGCTCAGGAAACTGGGCGCAGTCACGCACTTCCACCGCGTGAATATTCGTCCCGGGAAACCCGTATTGTTTGCGACACTGCCAAACGGCAACTACTATTTCGGTCTGCCCGGCAATCCTATTTCCGCCGCGATTGGTTTTACCTTCTTCGTGATGCCGCTGGTGTGCGCATTGCAGGAACGTGCATTGCCTGAGCCGCTTACGGCGAAACTTGTGCGCGGCTTCCGAAAGAAAGGTGATTTTCAGCAGTTCCTGAAAGCAAGATTACTGCAGAATCGAGATGGGCAGTTGATAGCTGACATCGTGGATGGTCAGGAATCTTTTAAGATCAGTCCAATGTCTGCAAGCAACGCCTGGGTGGTGCTGGAGGCGGAAAGTCGCGAGTGGCATACAGGCGATATGGTAATGGCAGTCCCATACGGCGAGATTATCCGGGCGCGAAAGGAGGCGTCACTATGTCAGGCGGCATAACCCTTACCATCAGCCTGTTTGGCGCGTTCAGGCCGTACGGCAACGGCGATACCTTGACGTTGGAAGTGCAGCGAGGCGCTAATGCCGCCGCAATTAAAAACCGCCTGAAAGAAGTCTTGAAGCAATCATGCCCGGAGTTTGATAAGGCGGCATTGGTGGATGAGTCGGCGCTGGCCGATGACACGCAAGTGCTGGCGGAAGACGCAACGGTGCAAGAAAGCGCCAGGCTGGCTATTTTGCCGCCCGTATGCGGGGGATGACATGGCAGATTCCATTTATGCCGGCATCAGCCAAGAAATGCTATGCCTTCAAAAAGCAGCAGATTTTGTGGATGCGGCGGAGAATGGCGCACTCACCATGTTCATCGGCAGGGTGCGCAATCACAACATGGGTAAATCGGTGAATGCGGTGAGCTACGACGTGTTTGCGCCGCTTGCCTGTAACGTGTTTCATACCTTATGCGCGGAAGCCAGAGCCCAGTTCGGGGAACATCTGCGGCTGTATGTAGAGCATTACAAAGGTACGCTCACGATTGGCGGCATTAGCGTTATTATTGCTGCCGGCTCACCCCACCGCGATGAATCCTTCAAGGCCTGCCGTTACCTGATCGAGCAGCTTAAAATTCGCGCGCCTATCTGGAAACAGGAACATTATGCCGATGGCGATAGCGAATGGGTGAGGGGGCATGCGCTCTGTGGACATTGCCATGGATGAAATAGCCGCAGTCATTCTGGTGGGCGGCAAATCCTCGCGCATGGGACAAGATAAAGCGTCGCTGCCCTATCAAGGCAAACGCTTAGTAGACGTGGTAGCGGAAGTTGTGCGGCGGACAGTCACCGCCAGGATTTACGCCAGCGGAGAGGTGGAGGGGTACGACTCACTGCCCGATTTATTGGCCGAGCGTGGGCCAGTCGGCGGCATTTGCTCGAGTGCAGTGAGGCTTTACAAGCAATATGCGCGTGCTCTTTTCATTCCTGTCGATATGCCGCTGATAGATGGGGAACTGTTACAGTTGCTTATGACGGAGGAGAAGCCCACTTGCCATTTCGAGGGGCACCCGTTGCCGTGCGTCATTTCCCTCGACCGGAAAACCATGCGGCAGATTGATGCTGCTGCGCAGATGCTTGCGCGAAAACAGAGATTATCGGTGGCATCGTTTCTGGAGCGTCTGGAAGCATGCGCCATTTCCGTGCCGTCGCGCCTTGAGAAGGCGCTGACCAACACGAATACGCCCGGGGACTGGAAGGAGATCGATCATGAATCTACGCATCAGTGAGAATCAACTGCGCTTTCGCATTACGCAAGGTGAAGCGGAGCTTCTGATGCGCGATGGGGCGCTCGCCTTTTCGCTGAATCTTGGCGCCGAGGGGGCCGAATACGCTGTCGTTCTGGCAGATCTCGAGCAGCCTCTAGAATTCAGTATACAGAAGAACGCATGGAGGCTGCTCGTGGATCGAAAAGATTTTCGGCAGTTTGTTGCCTCCCTTCCGTCACGCGAGGGCATTGAGCAGGCCGTTACAATGAATGGCGCGCAGATCGCGCTGGCGTTGGAGGTGGATGTGCGGCGCAGCAAAAAATCTTAAGTCAGCCTGCCCTGCCAGCGGACGATGCCACCCGCAAGATGCGCGACGTTGGTAAATCCAAGCGCCACAAGATGCGACGCCGCGGAGAAGCTGCGTATGCCGTGCTGGCAATACACCACCACAGGAGTGTCAGAGGCAATATCACCCACCGCATCTTCATTCTTTAGCAACGTTCCAAGCGGGATATGCAACGATCCGGCGATTCTTCCGGCAGTCAGCTCGTGATCTTCCCGCACGTCGATGAATACCGCTTTGTCCTCCAAGTCCTGCGCTTCTTCAGCGCTCAGATTCTTTACGGGTGTAGGGGTGGCGCATGTTTCTTCTGAATCTTGCAGCATTATTGCATCCGGTTCGGCGGAGCACACAGGACAGGCGTGCCGCTTATGTACTTTGAGCAGTCTTGTCTCCATAGTGCGGGCATCTAAAAACCAAAGCTTTCCGAGCAGCGGTTTTAGATTCTTTTCTTTGCACCATTCAATCCCAAGTGCCATTTTAATAGCCTCCAGCGCCTGTGTGGCGCCTGCAATGCCTGCCATTGCGCCAATCACTCCCGCCTCGGCGCAATTGGGAATGTGGCCGGCCGGTGGTTTGGGGTATAGGCAGCGGTAGCACGGTCCCTGATAATGGCTTGCCTTGGCCCAGAACACTCCCACTTGCGCCACAAAGCCTAAGATAGAGCCATAAACCAGCGGTTTTCCGAATTTCACGCAGGCATCGTTGATTAAGAACTTACTGCCAAAATTATCGGTACCGTCTATCACCACATCGTAGTCTTTTACAAGTAAACCGGCATTGGCGGCCTTCAAACGCATCGCGTGCGCTTCGATCTTGCAGGCGCTGTTCAGCGCGGAGAGCGCCGCATGGCCTGCCTGCGTTTTTGGCGTTCCCTGATCCGCTTCTGTAAATAATATCTGCCGCTGCAGGTTGCTGATATCAACCGTATCATCGTCTACCACTCCGAGTCGGCCAATTCCCGCCGCTGCGAGATAGAGCAGGGCAGGCGACCCAAGGCCGCCCGCGCCAATGCATAGCGCCGAGGCCTCCGCAAGGCGCTTTTGTCCTTCGGCTCCAAGCTCCGGCAATACTATCTGTCTGGCATATCTTAACATATGTAAAAGATAGGCTTCTTGTGCTTTATTGGTGGTTGATCCAGATCAATCCCGCCAGAGAAAATGGCTCATAGACTCCGAAGAAACACTATGGGGGCGCAATGACCAGGAGCCATACGTTGACGGGGGTTGAGCGCAGTTTCGGTAAAAACGAAGTGATTGTCAGTAAGACGGATACGAAGGGTATTATCACTTATGCCAACCAGGTTTTCTTGAAAATTGCGGACTACCGGCTGGAAGAAGTGTTGGGTAAGCCGCACAATATCATTCGTCACCCTGACATGCCTAAGATTGTCTATCGCCTGTTATGGGATCGCATTAAAAATGGCAAAGAAATCTTCGCCTATGTGGTGAACCGTACCAAGCACGGCGATCATTACTGGGTTTTTGCCCATGCGACACCTTCGTTTGATAAGAGTAAGAACATCGTTGGTGCGCACTCAAACAGGCGATGCCCTGATCCTGCAACAATCACAAAGATCGAGCCGATATATAAGCTCCTGAAGCAGGAGGAAGAAAAACACCCCATGGCAACAGACGGCATGGCGGCTTCGCTCGCGCTGCTCAATGCATTTCTCGCCGAGAAAGGAGTCAGCTACGATGAATTTGTCCTCTCTGTCTAAAACCGGATGGCTTGGCGTCCTGTCTGGCATTAGCATTGCCGCAGCGTTGCTGCTGCCGTCTCATGCGTCCTTGTTATCGGCGGTGGCGCTGGCTTTGCTTGGGTGGCAGGCGTATTATGTCCATAAAATGAGAGTGATCGTGCGCGCCATTACTGAAATTACCGGCAGATGCGCAGCAGGCGACATGGAATCGCGCATCCTGTTTCCTAAGGAGCATGGCAATGTTGCCGCCATGATCAACTGCATCAACGACAGCATTGATATGGCCGATGCCTACGTGCGTGAATCCCTTGCCACGTTGGAACATGCTGCTGAGGAAAAATATTTCCGTAAAATTGTGCTTACAGGCATGGACGGGTGTTT
>CAZRJZ010000036.1:0-8810 GCA_964600465.1 uncultured Rickettsiales bacterium | reverse complement strand
TCATTGAACGAAAATCCTTGGAATAAATCCAACTCTTGACGTGCGATAGGTATAGCTTCCCATGGGGCGGAAATGCGGAGGCGTCGCTTGTAGCGTGCGTGGGCATTGAAAGTAAAGCGGTTGTTTTAGGTTTGTTCAGCATTAATCGGTAGCAATTGGTTGCAGATTGATTATACTCCTTCCGCCCGGCTGCTTGGATAGAGGATTCCTTATGATTTTTAGTCGTCTAGCGGTATCGCTCTCTTTCCTTATTACTGCCGAATCGTTGCCGTTTGCAGCGCACGCCGCTTTTGACTCCGCCGATGCCGGCGCCTTCAAAAATCTGGAAATTATCAGGGTGACGCCCGATGGCGAGGACGTTCCTGCCGGTAAACAGATCGTTATCCAATTCAACCGCCCCGTAGTGCCGATCGGGAAAATGGAACGGGACTCAGCGGAAATGCCGATTATTACTTCTCCTGCTTTGCCATGCGAATGGCGGTGGATTAATACCTCGGCGCTGGCGTGTAATTTACCTGATAAAGCTCCCCTGCAAGAAGCGACGCGCTATGCCATCGACATTAAACCCGGCATTAAAGCGGAAGATGGCGCAACGATTGAAGGTACTTACCATCACGGTTTCATCACGGCGCGCCCGGATATCCGCTATAAGGAATTTCGCCAGTGGAAATCGCCCGGCACTCCGATTATGCGGCTAGTGTTCAATCAGCCGGTGGATAAGGAATCGGTCGCGCAGCATGTATTTCTTGCCGTAGGAGATAATGGAGAGGAGCGGGTTGGATTGAAAGTCCGCCCCGATCCTACCGATCACACGCAGCCGCAATTCATTCCCGTGCCGGGAGAAAATTATGCATTGCTGTTCAAAAAATCCCCTGCGCAGAAAAGCGATGATGACATGCGCGAAAATTCCGGTCGTGAGGCGCGCAGAATATGGCTTGTTGAGCCGGTGCGGGAATTGCCGTTAGAAACGCATGTCGTGCTCAAAACAGAGCCGGGACTTGTATCCGCGCTTGGCCCGGAACCGAGCGTCAGCTCCAATGAGGTTGTTCAGTTCGATACCTATCCGGAATTCTCCTTCCTTGGCGTCAAATGCAACACCAATGATGAAAAAGAGCTATTTGTTCCAGCCGGCCAAGCGCCTACTGGAAAATGCAACCCGATGCAGTCCGTTCAGCTGTCGTTCAGCACGCCGGTTGAGCGCGATAAAGTCGGTAAAATGATGGTGTTCAATCCTCCTGTTGGCGGTTGGAAGCAAACATCGGAGGAAGAAACAGAAGGAACGGAAACGCTTACAAATACGGAAGAAGGCGCGGAAGTTGGCTATCAATTCCGCCAGCCGCATGAACGCGGGAAGACCTATGAAATATGGCTTCCCGGCGGATTAAAAGCCGCGCAGGAATACACGCTCAAATCGCGTTCGCAGACGATGAATGTCTTTGAGCGCCTATGGTACTGGATTAAATCATGGTTCAAGCATCAGGATCCTATCGAAGTGCAGGATATGTTTGGCCGGGAGTTGCGGCATTCTATTTCTTCGCGCTTTGCAACCGATCATCGCACCCCCAATTTCGTGCTGGATTATAGCGATGCCGTGCTTGAGAAAGGCGTTGATAGCGAAGTGCCTTTTTATGTTAATAATCTAGATGGTTACAGCTTCGATTACCGCCGCGTAACGTCTAAAAACAGTGCCGATGGCCTGACTTTCCGCAAAGATGTTCCCACAGTGAAAGACGTGCAATTTGCAGTTCCTTTCGGCGTGCGCGAGATGCTGGATGGCCGAACCGGCGCGGTATTCGGTCACTTGCAAACCAATCCTGCAGTCGGAGAGATTCCTCCCCGCCTGTTCGCGCAGGTTACCCCCTATCAGGTGCATCTCAAGCTTGGCCATTTCAACACCGTTGCTTGGGTAACGGATATGGCCACAGGCGCGCCTGTGGCGGACGCGAAGGTTAGTCTCTATCAGGATGCGTTTACCACGATGCATGTGGTGAATGATCCTGCCGCTTGGGCTACAACCGATGCATCCGGGATCGCACTATTGCCCGGCACCGAGTTGCTTGATCCCGATCTTACGCTCACGCGCAAATGGCGGGATGAAGATACGCGCTACTTCCTGCACGTGGAAAAAGGCGGTGATATAGCGCTGCTGCCCGTAGCGCAGTCTTTCATTATCGATACCTACCGCATGTCGGGCAGCGAAACCGTGTATCCATCCAATAAGGAGCGTTATGGCCACATGCGCACCTGGGGAACCACGGCGCAAGGCATTTATCGCGCAGGCGATACCATTCAGTACAAAATCTACGTTCGCAATCAGGATAACAATCGCTTTATCCCCGCACCGGAGAATGGCTATAGGCTCAAAGTTATCGATCCGATGGGCAAGGTGGTGCATGATGTTAAGAACATTAAACTATCTTCATTCGGCGGAACTAGCGGGGAATTTACGGTTCCGAAGGAAGGTGCCGTAGGCTGGTATCAATTCAAGCTCATCGCCGATTTTGCCAAAAAATCGGAAAATGGCGATGAAGAATCGGAAGCCGAAGAACAGCCGGAAAGCGGCGTTGATGGCCGAAATAATGAAGAGGAAGATGAGGATGGCGCTACCAAGAAGTCCTGGATTCCTATGCGCGTTCTGGTCAGCGATTTCACGCCTTCTCCTTTTAAGGTTTCCAGCCAATTAAACGGCGATTTATTTCATGAGCTAGAGCAGGTGGAAGTGGCAACGCATGCACAATTGCATTCCGGCGGCGCGTATACCGATGCGAGCGCGCGCGTTACGGCGGTATTGGATAGTGCGCCTTTTCTCTCAAAACACCCGCTGGCGAAGAACTTCCAGTTCGACAGCTATCAAGATGAGACGCCTTCGCAGCAGATTTTCCAGAAAATCGACAAGGTGAACGATAAGGGCGAAATCGCGCTGAATTTCTCCACCGGCACGCCTAAAGTGGTGTATGGCAAGTTGATGGTAGAGAGCGCCGTTGCTGATGATCGCGGTAAATATGTCAGCGGCCAGTCACGGGCTGATTATGTTGGGGTGGATCGTCTGGTTGGATTGCGTTGGGCGGAATGGCTTTATAATGTCGGCAAACCGGCCGCCATCGAATATGTCGTGGTGGATGATCGCGGAAATCCTGCCAAAGGCACGCCTGTCGATATCAAGCTTGAGCATGAGGTCAAAAAGGCAGCGCGGGTTAAAGGCGCTGGCAATGCGTATCTTACGGAATACCATAGCGAGTGGGAAGCGGTGGGCGCTTGCCAAGGAACATCCGAAGATACGCCGCTTACCTGCACTTTCACGCCGGGCAAAGCCGGCAGCTATCGCGCAATAGCAAAAATTAAGGACACCAAGGGCAATGAGCATTCCACAACCATCAGCACCTATGCCATAGGCTATGATTTTGTGATGTGGGACAATGGCAGCGATTCCAGCCTTACCATTGTGCCGGAGCGCACGGATTATAAAGTGGGCGATACGGCGCGCTATTTGGTGAAGAATCCTTACCCCGGTGCGAAAGCGCTGATTACCGTTGAGCGGTATGGCGTGCTCGATCATTTCGTGCAAACGTTTGATAGCTCCACGCCAGTGGTTGAGTTCAAAGTAAAGCCGGATTACCTGCCGGGCTTTTATCTCTCCGTGGTGGTCGTTTCTCCGCGTGTCGAGAAACCATTGGGCGAAGGCCAGGTCGATCTCGGCAAGCCCACTTACCGCATGGGCTATATCACGGCGCCGGTGAAAGATCCGTACAAAGAAATGGTGATTACCGCAAAAGCAGACAAGGACGTATATAAGCCGCGCGACAAGGTGACGGTAACCTTTCATGCCGAACCACGCATGAAGGATCAAAAAGAGCCTATTGAACTCGCGGTGGCGGTGCTTGATGAATCGGTCTTCGATCTCATTGCCGGGGGTAAGAGCTATTTCGATCCTTATACGGGCTTCTATAAGCTCGAAAGCCTGGATTTACGCAATTACAGTCTGCTCACGCGCTTGGTTGGACGGCAGCGGTTTGAGAAAAAAGGCGCGAACCCTGGCGGCGATGGGGGCGCGGATTTGAGCATGCGTTCGCTTTTCAAATTCGTGGGCTATTGGAATGCGGAATTGAAAACGGATAAAGACGGTAATGCGAAAGCAAGCTTTGAAGCGCCGGATAATCTCACCGGCTGGCGAATTCTTGCGATTGCTACCACGCCATCGGATCGGTTTGGGTTAGGCGACGCCAATTTCAAGGTTAACCGCCCTACGGAAGTACGCCCGGTGATGCCAAATCAAGTCACGGAAGGCGATAACTTCGATGCCGGGTTCAGCGTCATGAACCGCACAGATAAACCGCGTACCATCAACGTGACTATCCATGCGGAAGGCAATCTGGACGCTGCAAAAACACCAGCTGATTTAACTAAGACAATCACGTTGGAGCCATATAAGCGCGCTACCGTGTTTATGCCAATCCAAACAATCGCCGTGGCTCTTTCGCGTGATACAAAAGCAGGCAGCTTACGCTTTACCGCGACCGCTGGGGATGATTTTGACCGCGATGGCATGGTGCATAACATATCCGTGGGTAAACGCCGCAGCCTGGACGTTGCCGCCAATTACGGCACCACGACGCAAGATAAGATAGAAGAACCTGTCCAGTTTCCGAAAGCAATGCTGCCGGATATTGGGAGTGTCAGCGTGGTTGCATCGCCCACGGTGATCGGCAACGTTTCAGGCGCGTTCAAATATATGCGCGATTATCCGTATATGTGCTGGGAGCAAAAACTCAGCAAAGGGGTAATGGCAGCACATTATAAGAATCTGAAAGCCTATCTCCCTAACTCTCTCTCATGGGATGGTAGCGATGCGCTTCCTCAAGCAACGCTCGATCAAGCGGCCAGTTTCCAAGCACCTAACGGCGGTATGACCTATTTCATTGCGCAAGATCAGTACGTTGATCCTTATTTAAGCGCCTATACGGCAATCGCATTCAACTGGTTGCGTAAAAGCGGCTACATCATTCCTGAGCAGGTAGAAAACAAGCTGCATACTTACTTAAGTAACTTGCTTAAAAACGACGCGGTACCGGATTTCTACTCCGAAGGCATGACCTCCACCGTGCGTGCCGTGGCGCTTGCTGCACTGGCGGAACGCGGGAAAGCCGATCTATCCGATCTGGAACGCTACCGGCCACATGTAAAGAAAATGTCGCTCTTTGGTAAGAGCTATTTCCTGCAGGCGGCATTGGCAGTTAAAGACGGCGAGAAATATGCGCCGGAGGTAGCTAAGATGATTCTGGCTACCTCCGTTGAGACTGGCGGCAAATTTGTATTCAGTGAAACGTGGGATGATAGCTATACGCGTATCCTGGCTTCTCCTTTACGTGAAAATTGCGCAGTGCTGGATGCCTTTACGGCTTACGGCGAGCGCGAGGGCGGTAAAACTCTCGTCGGCGATGTGCCGTTCAAGCTGGTGCGCGCCATTACGCAAGACCGCAAAAACCGTGACCATTGGGAAAACACCCAGGAAAATATGTTCTGCATGAATGCGCTGATCGATTTTGCACGCATCTATGAGAAGGATAAACCGAATATAACGGTTGCGGCTGCTATGGATGGAGAAACCTTTGGCAAAGCTTCATTCAAAGATGTACGCGATCCGGCAGCATTATTAGAACGCCCTGTAAAAGAGGGTGATGCAGGCCGTAAGAGCGTCGTGCAAATTGAGCGCAGCGGTACGGGCCGTTTATACTATGCCACGCGGCTGACCTATGCGCTGCCAATGGAGATGAGCAAGCCAGCTAACGCAGGCATCGAAGTGCATCGTGAATATAGCGTCCTCCGGGATGGAAAATGGGAATTGCTCACCTCACCGGCGCAAGTGAAACGCGGTGAACTTGTGCGTGTTGACCTCTATGTTTCTGTGCCTGCCGCTCGTAATTTCGTGGTAGTGGATGACCCTGTTCCAGGTGGATTAGAGCCGGTAAACCGCGATCTCGCTACCAGTTCGGAAGTGGATGCACGTAAAGGCGATTTCAAAGCAGCGGGTGGCTCATTCTGGTTTAAATTCTCCGATTGGATTAACTTCGGACTCAGCCGCTGGAGCTTCTACCATCAAGAAATACGCCACGAATCCGTGCGCTTCTATTCAGATTACCTGCCTGCCGGAAATTATCACCTTTCCTATACCGCTCAAGCTATTGCAACCGGCACATTCAGCGCATTACCGACAGAGGCCTCCGAAATGTACGATCCGGATATCTATGGGAAGACCGAGGGCGTGAGCCTAAAGGTGGGTGAATGATCGATGTTTTCGTCATCCTGAGGCGTAGCCGAAGGATCTTATGCGGCATGAGATCCTTCGCTATGCTCAGGATGACGAGCTATATTGCACTTGGGCTTTTCGTCTGCATTGCCTTTAAAACCGCGTGGGATGTTAAAACACCGGCCCTGTCCTTGCGAGCATTGACTTCGGATGCACAGCGTTTCCAGGTGCTGGATCGCACTGGCCAGCCGCTCGGTATTTCTTACCAAAACCGATTTAATACCCTCAACGTCGTACCGCTGCATGAAATTCCGGAACTGCTGCGGCAGGCCTTTGTCGCTTCGGAGGATCGCCGTTTTTTTGAGCATCATGGCGTGGATTGGCCAGCGCGTACAAGCGCGGCCTTGCAAAATCTGCACGCGATGCGCGCAGTGCGTGGTGCCAGCACCATTACCGAACAAGTAGTGCGGATTGTCCATCCGCGTCCCCGCAATTTATGGTCTCGCTGGATCGAAGGATTTGAGGCCGCATTATTGGAGATGCGCGCAAGCAAAGGGGAGATATTGGAATTTTACCTTAATCAGGTGCCGTATGCCGCCAATCGCCGTGGGGTGGCACAAGCTGCTCGTTATTATTTCAACCGCGATCTGGATACGCTGACGCATAAAGAAATACTGGCGCTTGCCGTGCTGCCGCGCGCACCATCGGCGCTTGATCTCTATAAAAATCCCGGCACCATTGAACCGGCGCTTGCCAGACTCGCGCAAACGATGGAAGCGCGCGGAGATCTGCGCGCAGGAGAGCGAGACTCATTAGCCCATGAAAGCCTGGTTTTAGAGCCGCCGCCTTCGACTTCGAGCGCCGCTCATTTTATCAATTATATCCGTGAAACCATCCCTTATCATCTAAGCGAAGATGGCGTTTTACTGACCACCTTGGACGGCGAGCTCCAACAGAAAGCGCAAACATTGCTTGATGAGCGGATTAAAGCGCTCACGCGTAAACAGGTTCATAATGGCGCCGTATTGGTCGTGGATCATGTAACCGGCGAAATCCTCGCTTGGGCGGTAGGGGGCGCAAGCGACGAGACTTTTAAGAAGCAAACGCCAGGAAGCGCCATTGATGCGGTGCGGACGCCGCGCCAGCCCGGTTCCTCGATGAAGCCATTTCTGTACGCGCTGGCCCTGGACTCCGGTTGGTCACCGGCGACGGAACTCGATGATGAACCAATGGCGGAAGCTATTGGCTCGGGTCTGCACGATTTCCATAATTACAGCCATACGTTTTACGGCAAGATTTCTTTACGGGAAGCGCTTGGAAATTCACTTAATATCCCCGCACTGCAAACCATTAGCTTTGTAACGCCTGCGCGCTATCTCGATATTCTTCATTCCCTTGGATTTGCAAGCCTTACGCACGAGGCCGAATTTTATAAGGATGGCCTTGCGCTCGGCAGCGGCGAGGTTAGTTTGTTTGAGATGGTGCAGGCCTATAGCGCCCTGGCCAATCGCGGTATCTTCCGTCGGCTCACTCCATTACCACACCCCCCTTTTATGCGTGAAAGCACGCGTATTTATTCAGAAGAAGCTTCGTCGCTCATCGCCAATATTCTTTCTGACGCGTATGCGCGCAGGCGCGAATTCGGGGCCGGAAGCGTGCTTAATCTACCCGTGCAAACCGCTGTGAAAACCGGCACCTCCACCGACTACCGCGACGCCTGGGTGCTAGGCTTTAATTCGCGTTATGTGGTTGGAGTGTGGCTTGGCAATCTCAATCAGGCTCCTATGGACGGCATTACGGGATCGCTTGGGCCAGCATTGGTTATGCGAGGAATATTTGCAGAATTATCTGACCGGGAGAAACTAACCCCCCTTTTCTTAAGCCCAAAATTAGCGCAGCAAGAAGTGTGTACGAACTATGACCAGAAAAACGCCAAAAACTGCTTCCCGCGCACGGAATATTTTATCCCAGGCACAGAGCCTGCAAATAAGGAACAACCGATAAAAACCGGCAGCATTACATTGGTGCGCCCAACGGAAGGGTTGCAAATCGCCTATGATCCCCGCATCCCAAAAAATATCCAGGCATTTGAATTCGTCGCCGACGGGATCGCCGCTGACCGGAAAGTAGAGTGGGCGCTTAACGGAAAATCCGTAACTCGCACAGACGGTGGCCGCTTCTTATGGCCGGTAGAGCGAGGCCGTTATACGTTGGTGGCTCAGGAAATGAGTGAGGAGGATAAGATTGTTTCCGCTGATAGCGTGCATTTTACGGTGAAGTAACACCGGTTCGCAAACAAAGTGCCCCGAAATTGGTATGAACATCGAGGCCGCCAAATGGCACCCAATAAACTTAACGCGTTCGTTCATAGGTGTACACTCTTTCCACGGCATAGGGATACCTCCTCATGCCGTAATGTGTAACCTATGTCTCCGGTATGGACCCTCTTGAATATGGTCGGGGCTAGTGGACGATTTTAGAACCAATCACGCAATGAGATTGATTGTTTTTCAGTTATCTAGCAAAGTACCGTGGATTGCGTACGGAAGGATATAAATCATTTTGG
>CAZRJZ010000035.1:782-8838 GCA_964600465.1 uncultured Rickettsiales bacterium | reverse complement strand
GCGGACATCCACCCCTACTTCCACCACCGTGGTGGCTACTAAAAGCCGTAACGTACCGGAAGTGAAATCCGCCATAATCCGATTTCGCTCCTGTGCCGGCATACGGCCATGCACCAAACCCACCCCCTCTTTAAACCGAGCACGAAATTCCGTAGCGCGTGTTTCTGCCGCTGCTAAATCGACGGATGTCTCTGGCCGATCCTCTCCCTCTTCAATCAACGGACAGATCCAATAGACTTTTTCTCCTTTTAAAAGTGCGCGCTCCATGGCCTCCATCATCTCCTGGTAACGCGAGAGCGGCAATACACGCGTTACTATCGGTTGACGGCCAACAGGTTTCTCGTTGAGCAGCGAACAATCCATATCTCCATAAATGGTCATGGTGAGGCTGCGCGGAATAGGCGTGGCGCTCATATGCAAAATATGCGGAGCCTCCCCTTTGGAAGCAAGCTTCATACGCTGCTCTACGCCGAACCGATGCTGCTCGTCAATAATCGTTAGCCCCAAATCTTTAAAAATCACCCCCTCTTGAAAAAGCGCATGCGTGCCCACCACCAGATTAGCCGCGCCGTTTGCAATACGCCCCAACGCTTCCTGACGCGCAGCTCCTTTTACTGTGCCGGTAAGCAACGAGATCTCTACCCCTGTTACGCCAGTACATAAACGCAAGAGCGTCTGGAAGTGTTGCTGCGCGATAATTTCAGTTGGCACCATCAGCGCCGCCTGGCAGCCGTTTTCAATAGCGCGTACTGCCGCCAGTAGCGCTACCACCGTTTTGCCGCTTCCTACATCGCCTTGCAAAAGCCGCACCATACGCTGGCCGGACTCCATATCTTTCAGTATCTCCGCTAGCACACGTTGTTGCGCTTGCGTTAGCTGAAATGGAAGTGAGTTTTGCAAAAGTGTATGGATATCTCCTTTGACAGAAAGTGCACGTCCAGGCCGGTTCCGGGATTTTTGCCTTAAATTGTGCACATGTAATTGCAGCGCCAATAATTCATCATACGCAAGCCGTGCGCGCGCCGGCGAGGAAGAATCCAGATCCGCCTCCGATTGGGGTTTATGCGCCAAAAGCAAGGATTCTTTCCAATTCTTCCAGCCGTGTTGCGCCAGTCTTTGCGGAGCAATCCATTCAGGAAGGTCCGGCAAGTTTTCCAGCGCCGCTTCCATCAACGCGGCAATCTTCCGGTTGGTAAGACCTGCCGCCAACGGATATACCGGCTCTATGCGTTGAAGGTTAGCATATTCTGAAACCGGTGCGATAATGTCCGGATGCGACATTTGCAACCGGTATTCAAATTTCTCCACGCGTCCGCTGATCACCCGCTCTTCACCAAGCGGCAGCATTTGTTTAATATAATCCGGACGAGGATTGAAAAACACCAATGTAATATCACCGGTTTCATTGGTGCAATGCACGCGGTACGGCGTTTTGCGGTGCGGCGAATACGGCCCACTTGGCGGATAATGCGCTTCCACTCTGACAATAAACGTTGCCACTACATCAGCAGGGGCTTCGTATAGTTTCGGGCTAAAACGCCGATCTATCATTGCGCATGGAAAATGAAAAAGCAGATCGCGCACCAGCGGCGTGGCGCGTTCATCATTCTTCAAAAGGCGACCCAGCGCTTTAGCTGTGCCAGGCCCCACACCTTTCAGCACCGTAACGGGAGAAAATAAAAAGAACAGACGGGCAGATCGCATCGCTTAAAACAGCTCACCCTTTTGCGCTTAGATATTTATACTTTGCGCACATTAAAAGTTGAGGAATTTCCTCCCCCGTTTACGGGGGAGGCAGGAAATGCGAGGCGCTTTTTTTAAGCGCCCGAATTTCCGGTAGGGGCGGAAATAGTTAAAGCCGCCCTCCCCAGAAATCCGGCAAGCAGGCTTGCTCGGACTTCTTTCCCCTCCCGCAAGCGGGAGGGGAAAACCCAATCTCTCGATGGACAATAAATTCCTTTCACATTAAATAGCCTCGCCACCTGTTTCACCGGTACGAATGCGAATCACTTGCTCCACAGGAAGCACGAAAATTTTTCCATCACCAATCCGCCCTGTACGCGCCGCAGCAATAATGGCTTCCACGGTGCGCTCTACCATGGCGTCTTCTACTACGACTTCAATTTTAATTTTGGGCAAAAAATCCACTACATATTCGGCGCCTTTATAAAGCTCAGTATGGCCTTTTTGCCTGCCGAAACCACGTGCTTCTATTACTGTAATACCTTGCAGCCCTACTTCTTGGAGGGCTTCTTTCACTTCATCGAGCTTGAAGGGCTTAATAATCGCTTCGATTTTTTTCATTCTCTATCTCCGCATTGCTTTGCTTACAGAGATTTCTAATGTTTTAAGGGCAGAGATGCAAGCCAAGACTCAAGGACTCCATGGCCTCTGCCCTCTTATTTCCGCCGCTGTATGTAAAGTAATGGTGCCATTTTCTACATAAAGCGCATGCGCTCCCTCCCGCTCCAGCGTTTCAGCGCCAATCCTTAAAACTGCGTCTACACATTCATAAGAAGGCAGCGGAAAAAGCGCAATCACCGCTTTTGCTTCTTGCGCGCAGGCTGCGCCCAGAGCGTCCTCAAATGGCACGATGGCAATGCTCACACCTTCGCGCGTGTAGATGCAATAACCTTGCGTGCAATACACATCGTCCTCCGGCAACCCAAAATTTTTGCCTTTGCGTAAAGCAGGAACATCGCTCACTCCCACCAGGGTTAACCAGTTTTTCGTGGTAAAGTTGCGCGTGGTTCCTTTAAGCAACATATATGAACCATCCATACGGCGTACCATCAGCGCTTTAGCATCTTCAGAAATGAGCATATCTGGCGGTGTGTAATTCAAACTGCAAAGAAGACCAGATATTAAAAATACCCATCCCAGCACATGAATGCGCCCACGCCACAACGCAAGCCATAGCATTCCCAGCACGCAAAGGCTAAGACCCACCATCCCCGGCGAAGGAATATTAATCGAGGCAAAAGGAAGATCAGCAACAAAACGGGCGCATTTTAACATCCAATCGATGCCGGAATCCATCACCGCATAGCCCCAATGCTGCAACCCAAATGGATACAGCAAAAATGTCATCACAATTCCCGGCATAATCCAAAATGCCGTGAGCGGCTCCACCAGCATGTTGGAAATCAGCCCCCATACCTGCAAACGGTTGAAATGGAAAATCACCAGCGGCGCAGTGGAAATCGTGGCCGCCAGCGAGGTAAACATCACAGCGCCAAAATATACCGCCGGCTTACTCCACCAATAAAACCTGCGCTTATACAGAAGGCCTGCGTAACGCTCATAAAAAGCAACAATCGCAAGCGTGGCGGCAAAAGACATCTGAAAACTCGCGCCAAGCATAGCGTCCGGTTTCCAGAGCAAAAGCAGGGTTGCCGCCCAGGCGAGCGAATAAATACTAATACCCTTACGGTCAACAAGGATGGCAAAAAATACAAATGCCACCATAATAAACGAGCGTTGCGCCGGCACCGGCGCGCCCGCGATAAGCAAATAAAAGAGCGCGCTTAAAAGCGCCAGGCTAGCGGCAATTTTTTTCACCGGCCAGCGAAGCGCCCATTTCATGGAGAACAACAGCAATGAGCGCACCGAGAAAAAAATAATTCCCGATGCAAGCGCCAGATGGATGCCTGAAATGGAAAGAATATGGTAAAGACCGGCGTCCCGCAGTATGTCGTTGATATCTTCTGGTACGGTTTCTTGCGCGCCAACGGTAAGCGCGGCGGCCACGGCTCCGTTTATAGGGCCTAGCCGGCTCAGCATATCGGTTGCCAGATGAAGCCGCAGCTGGTTGAGCGCCTCCTGTAGGCTACGCTTTTGCGTGGGCTGAAGGAGTGTAACGGGAGAAGTGGCGTAGCCTATAGCGCCGAGGCGTTTGAAATATAAATAACGGGCGAAATCGAATCCGTCGGGCGTTACCGGTCCCAACAGCGGGTGCAATGTAGCGATTAATGAAACACGGTCGCCCACGCGCAAAGCAGGATCAACGGAGCGAATGGAAACCCGAATGCGCGCCGGGGTTTGCCCGGCCGGAAAACGCTCTATCACCGGCTCAACCAACACCAACCGGCCTTTGCCTTCTTCCTGAATCTCGATGTCTTCGATGGCGCCGGTAATCTGACGAAAAACAAGCTTTTCATGCAAAAGCAATGTCTGAGTACGCCACGTGTTGAATTGGGCGGCGGTAAATCCTAAACACGCTAGCGTCATTGCCACCATGGGCAGCCAGAACAGCGTTCGTTTAACGCAGTAAGCAAGCCCCGCCATGACAGGAAAAGCAACGACTCCAACCCAAATGGGTGGTTCGACGCGCATAGAAAAATAAACGGCAATGCCGACGCCTATCAGCACCGGCACCCAGAGGATAAAACGCTCACGTTCCTGGGTAAAGCAGGCCTTTAGAAAATGAAGTGCTGTTGTTTTCGGATCCATTTCACCTCAACCAATGCCACCTATATTGCTTATTTCTGGCACATATGCCATATCCGTGTGTAACTGAATCCTGGATTGCTCAATCACATGCACGTCATCACCCGCTTTGCGCCCTCTCCCACCGGATTTTTGCATATTGGCGGTGCGCGCACGGCGCTGTTTAATTATCTGTTCGCGCGCCATCACGGCGGAAAATTCCTTCTTCGCATTGAAGACACGGATCGTACGCGCTCCACCCAGGCCGCTACGGACGCTATCTTAGAAGGGCTGCAATGGCTTGGCTTGCCATGGGATGGAGAGGTAGTGCACCAATTTTCACGCGCTGCGCGCCATGCAGAAATAGCCCATGCTTTACTTGAAAAAGGCCAGGCCTACCGGTGCTATATGAGCACAGAAGAAATTGAGCAGGAGCGCGCACAGGCCAAAGCGGAAGGAAAAATGTGGAAATATAATCGCGCCTGGCGCGACCAGCCTGCCTCCAGTGCGCCACAAGGCGTTGCTCCCGCCATTCGCATCAAAGCGCCGCCGGAGGGAGAAATTACGATCATGGATACGGTGCAAGGGCGTGTTACCGTGCAGGCAAAAGAACTGGACGACATGGTCATTTTACGCGCTGACGGTACCCCTACCTATATGCTTGCCGTGGTGGTGGATGATCATGACATGGGCGTCACCCATATTATCCGTGGCGATGACCATTTAACCAATGCCTTCAGGCAATCGCTTATTTACAGTGCCATGGGCTGGAGCGTGCCGCAATTTGCGCATATTCCTCTTATTCATGGGCCGGACGGCGCTAAGCTTTCCAAACGCCACGGCGCGCTTGGTGTAGAGGCCTACCGCGATATGGGCTATCTGCCGGAGGCCTTACGCAATTATCTTTTACGGCTCGGCTGGTCGCACGGGGATAATGAAATTATCTCTGATGAACAGGCGATCAACTGGTTCAACCTGGAAAGTATCGGCAAATCGCCCTCACGGTTTGACTTTGCCAAACTTGAAAACCTGAACGGGCATTACCTTCGGGAAGCTGCGGATGAGCGGCTGGTGGAACTGGTGTGGGAAAAACTGGTGACTAGTGATTCGTGGATGGGGGATAAACCATCACCGACCCCTGACCACCAACCACCAACCACCCTTTTAAAAGGCATGCCAGGCCTCAAAGCCCGCGCCAAAACCCTGGTTGAACTAGCCGAAAATGCAAGATTCTACATTGAAATGCCGCCGTTGGATGAAAAAGCCAGGGAAGTACTGGCTAAGGGTGGTACGGAGATTATTCGTGCGCTGTTACCGCAACTGGAAGGGCTAACTACCTGGAAAACATCAGAAATAGCAGCCTTGACAAAGACTTATGCCGAAAGTAGTGGCCAAAAATTAGGCGCTATCGCCCAGCCGTTACGGGCTGCCTTAACCGGAAAAACCGTATCGCCCAGTGTTTTTGAGGTTATGGAAGTGTTGGGAAGGGAGGAAAGTATTGATAGGTTGCAAAAATTTTATTAGGATATGCTTATTAGTTTAACCATAAATCAATAGTATTATTATGGCAAAGCCTACAAGAAATTTCCGTAAAGGTGTTGAAGGTAAAATGCGAGAGATGGGCTTGAGTCCTACTGAAGTAAGGGAGGGTCTTAGAAGAACTGGAATTGTTAATGACGACCCTATTCAGAGATCTCCACGTACACAACATGAAATTCTAGCAATCGCTGAATTAGACCGCAGTTTACGCCATGATAAGCGTAAGGGGATACACGATATGCTTATAGAATTGCAACGGCAAAGAGAAGAGTTGGGGGAAGAGATTGCCCAAGAATTGCAAAGCGCTAATTTTTCTCAAATGAGCGCAGATGCAGAGCGTGTTATTGCTGATTCAGCAGAAATCGTAACCAGGTATAATCAAGCGATGCGTTTTGCAGAGCAAGGCCATGCGCAGACTTATACTAGTATCTTCAGCCTGATGCCAGGCATGGTTGCTAAAACAACTGCTTTAGCAAATGACACCTATCAAGCTTTTGCAAATTTGGTAGGAGATGAGAGAGATGCTAACTCTCCATTGAGCCGTGGTGTTAGCTCCTTAAGAAACATTGCACAATCTCTTGATAAAATCAATACAACTATTAGAAATTCTGATGTTGCTAAAGTAGTAGATAAACCAGGCAGAAGCAAAATATAGAGTTATGACCTTTGCCAGTCAGCATGCATCCGTTCACAACAGCGTGTCGCGTGTGATTGAATCATCTTCAATGCTTGAAAATTTAATCCTGCGTAATCCTCCATCACACTCTATATGACCATTCTCCCACTCGTTATTGCGCCGGATCCGCGCTTAAAGACAAAATCTTCCCCTGTTGCATCCATCACAGATGAGATTCGCACACTTGCAGCCGACATGCTGGAAACCATGTACCATGAAAAGGGCATTGGCCTTGCCGCGGTTCAGGTCGGGCATTTGAAACGCATGCTGGTGGCGGATGTGGAGTGGCGGGAAGGTATCGGCGCAGGTAAGCAGTACGTGCTTATCAACCCGGAAATTGTGGAAGCGGATGCAGAGCCTTTTGTATATAAAGAAGGCTGCCTTTCCTTCCCCGACCAGTACGCCGATGTAGAACGCCCCAAAGCCATACGCGTACGTTACACCGATTTACAGGGAACGCAGAAAGAAGAATCGTTCACTGGTATTCTGGCAACCTGTGTTCAGCATGAGATTGACCATATTAACGGCATTGTGTTTGTGGATCATATTTCTCCCTTAAAGCGCGATATTATTATCAGGCGCCTAAAGAAAATGAAGAAACAGGGTTACTTTGACCATGATCACTCCACTTGCGGCCATGACCACAGCCAGGATCATCACCATGAAGAGCACGTGCATGGTGAGCATTGCAATCATTAGCCATATTCAACCTGACGTATGAGTCATCAGGCGACCTATCTGGTAACCGGCGGCGCGGGATTTATCGGCAGCGCTTTCGTACGGCTTTGTGCTGAAAAAGGCATCCGCACGGTGGTGCTGGACGCACTCACTTATGCCGGACACCGCGAGAATTTAGAGGGCGTAGACACCACGCTTATCATCGGTGACATACGCAATAATGCGCTCGTTGCTTCTCTTTTAGAGCAATATGTGCCGAAAGCTTTGGTGCATTTTGCCGCTGAGTCCCATGTCGATAACTCAATTGCAGCGCCTGATGCCTTTATAGACACCAATATCAGAGGCACGTACGAATTGCTGAGTGCAACGCGCATTTACTGGAACAATCTGCCTCAGAAAGAAAAAACAGATTTCCGCTACTTACAAGTCTCGACCGATGAAGTGTTCGGCGCTCTCGGAGAAGCGGGGTATTTTACTGAGCAATCACCTTATGCGCCGAATTCTCCGTATTCCGCTTCTAAGGCGGCGGCGGATCATTTAGTGCGCGCCTGGCACCACACATATGGCTTACCCACGCTGGTTACGCATTGCAGTAATAATTATGGTCCGCGTCAGCTACCGGAAAAACTTATACCGGTTATCATCACCCGCGCACTGGAAGGCAAGCCATTGCCTGTTTATGGCGATGGAAAACATGTGCGCGACTGGATTCATGTGGAAGACCACTGTGCCGGT
>CAZRJZ010000035.1:0-772 GCA_964600465.1 uncultured Rickettsiales bacterium | reverse complement strand
CTGTTCCGGTATTTTGTTGGCACTGGGAAAAGGTGTTCCCGGATCGCACTACTGCTTTGGCGGCAGAGCCGAGAAATATAATATCGATCTGGTAAAAGATATATGCGGTTTACTGGACACCTTGCGCCCCCGCGCAGATGGCACGGCTTATGCAAGCCTTATCGAGTTTGTGCCTGATCGCCTCGGCCATGATCGCCGCTACGCAATTGACGATACCCATGCAGAGCAATCCTTAGGGTTCAAGCGCCGCTATAACGTGGAAGAAGGTTTGCGTGAAACCGTACGCTGGTACCTGGAAAATCCCGCATGGATTAATGCGGTGCGAAAGAAGTCATCCTAAGACTATCAATTTAACCCAACATCAATACCGGTTTCTCAATGTAGCGCTTGAGCGCCTGCAGGAATTCAGCCCCTACCGCACCATCTACCACGCGATGATCAACGGAAAGCGTGGCGTCCATAATTGTGCGCACCACCATCTGACCCTGGCGTACAACCACACGTTCTTCCCCGGCACCCACTGCCAGAATGCAGCCTTGCGGCGGATTAATAATGGCGCTGAAATTCTTCACACCATACATGCCAAGATTTGAGAGACTAAATCCACCACCCTGAAATTCTTCGGGTTTCAGCTTATTTTCACGCGCCCTTCCAGCCAGCTCTTTCATTTCATTGGAAATCTGGGCAAGCGTTTTTTGGTCAGCGTTACGGATGATGGGAGTAATCAGGCCTCCTGGCGTTGCCACGGCCACGGAAACATCCGCATTGTTAT
>CAZRJZ010000034.1:5646-8859 GCA_964600465.1 uncultured Rickettsiales bacterium | reverse complement strand
TTGAAAATACCTCATCTAACCGCTCTTTCAGTACGTGCGCATCGGGAAATTCCTGCATGCGCTCGGCTAAATCTTCCACGAGGCGGCTGATATTCGCGCCAGAAAGCAAAGCGGGAATTTCCCTGATCATCACGGTGTTGTCACCAAATGGCTCTACTGCCAACCCAAGCGCCTCCAATGCTTCCTGCGCTTCCATAACGCGTGCGTATCCTGCCGGACTAAGCGTTACTACTTCCGGGATCAATAATTTCTGCCGGGTGACTCCCTGGCGTGCGCGCTGTTCTTTTAAGCGCTCATACATCAGGCGTTCATGCGCCGCATGCTGGTCTACAATCACCAGCCCGTCTTTGGTTTCCGCGATAATATAGGTGTTATGCAACTGCGTCCGCGCTGCCCCAAGCGGATATAGGGTATTGTCTTCAGGAGTGGCAATAATGCTCTCAGGAGCGGATTGGCGTGCGATTGGCGGGAGCGAGAGGTCGGGAAAAAAGGCGGGATTGTGCGCTGAGAACTGCTGTCCACGGGCTTCTCCAAGCGCGCCAACGGGGACATGCTGTGGTGTAATGTCTGTTTGCATAGGCCGAAACGCATTGAGTGCGGTTTGCGCAACCGTGGTGGAGGCGCGGTGTCCGGACTGCTGAAGCGCCTGACGAAGCGTTCCTACCAGTAATCCACGCACTTCCTGGCTGTCCCTAAAACGCACTTCCGCTTTGGCGGGATGAACGTTCACATCCACCTCCTGCGGGGAAACATCTAAATAAAGCGCTACCACCGGATGGCGGTTGGAAGCCAGAAAGTCCTGATACGCGCCTTTGACTGCGCCGAGCAGCAGCCGGTCTTTCACCGGGCGGCGGTTAACGAAGAGATATTGCTCGGCGCTGGTAGCGCGATGATAAGTTGGCAGGCCTGCAAAGCCGGTAAGTTTTATATCACCGCGCTGATTGTGCAGCGGTAACACGTTTGCGGCGAATTTGCGTCCTACCAGGTAATCCAGCCGTGTCAGCATGGTATCCAGCAGCTCTCCCTGCGCGCCGTCGGTACGAATAAGCTCTTTATGATCAATGGTTAAACAAAAACTAATCTCCGGATGCGCCATGGCTAAACGGGTCACAATTTCCTGTGCAGCCAAGTTTTCGCTTCGTTCGGATTTTAAGAATTTAAGCCGTGCAGGAGTAGCGTAAAAAAGATCGCGCACTTCCACGCGCGTGCCGTGCGGATGAGCGGCGGGTCGCAGCGCGCTCAGCTGGCCGCCTTCTACGTATAACATCCAGGCGTGGTCTGAATTTTTTGTGCGGCTGGTAAGGCTAAGCCGGGAAACGGAGCCAATGGAGGGAAGGGCTTCGCCACGGAATCCAAGATACTCGATGCATAATAAATCTTCATTTGGGAGCTTAGACGTTGCATGGCGCTGCACTGCCAGAGCTAACTCCTCTTTGCTCATGCCTTTGCCGTTATCGGTAACGCTAATAAGCTGTCTGCCGCCGCCTTCCATCACAATATCCACGGCGGTTGCGCCTGCGTCTACGGCGTTTTCCACCAATTCTTTAATAACGGACGCCGGGCGCTCCACCACCTCGCCGGCGGCGATACGGTTAACGAGCGTGGGCGGAAGAATGCGGATGGGCATGGCGCTATTAATTAAAACTGTTTTGGTAAGCCCGCTTGTTTAAGCGTAATATTTGCGGTGTGCCGGGATTTAATATTCCCGTCTACGGGAAATGTAATGCGAGTTATCGGGCTGAACCAGATGGAATGATCTCCTTTGCCTTTTCTTACCTCATAACACCCTGCCGCAGTAAGTATTTCTATGAGTTTTGGCGTAAATCCCCTAGGCATGAGGAGGTGCGATCCTGGCAATGGCGGAAACCTCGCTGAGCAGGCGGAAGGATATTTCATCGCTTCTGCCATCGTTCTGCTCTGTAATTTCAGGAATAATTACCTTAAGTTTCTCAATCAGGTGCTCCATGGTCGTGGATTCCGCCACAATACCAGGATAATTGACTCCCTCTGCCACCCAGACTTGCGCTTCTTGGTCCCAAAAGGCGGTGACTATAATCTCTTTGCGCATACAACCCTCCGTCAAGGTTCACTGTACCTTACGTGTTTTAGAATGTACAGTCCGTTAGATACGTGCGCGCCAGATGCTTGCTTTCTTCTACGGCAGGTTGGTCGAATGGGTTGATTTGCAGCAGATGCGCGGTGAGCAGAATTTCCATGGTCCATTGCATGAGCAAAGCCCCGGCTGTTTCTTCTTCAATGGCATCAATAGTGATTTTCCTCACCGGACAGCCATTGCGCATGAGCGTTTCTGCTGTGGCGCGCTGCATGGCGCCGGTAATGTCTCCTAAGGTTTTGCCCCGAATATATTCTGCCTCGCAATTCTCACTGATGGTAGGGCCTGTGCCTTGGCTTTTTGGTAGCAGGAGCGTGAACAATTTGTCGCGTGGGCCGTCCAGATAAAGTTGCAGCTGGCTGTGCTGGTCGCATGGGCCTAGGCTGATAATAGGGGTGGAGCCTTTTTGCTGTTTGCCTAAGCTTTCCGCCCAGGCTTGCCGCCACCATTGCGCAAGACCGATCAGGCGTTCGCTGTAGGGCATCATGACATGCATGTTTATGCCGCCCTCCAGGCACGCATAATGCAGCGCGGTGGCTTCAATAGAATAAGAGGGGGCTGCAAGCGCTTTTGCCGCTCCTTTGCGCAAGGCATGAATATTGACGCCTAAAAATGCCGCTGGTAGTAAGCCAACTGCCGATAAAATAGAAAAACGCCCACCCAGATGCGGCGAATGCGGTAAAGTTGGAATGGCGTATTGCTCGGCTATTTTACGTAACGGATTTGTGTCTTCCATGGTCATAATGGCGGTGCGGCGCGCAATTTCAGTAAATATTCTTGCCTCATCAAGAGCGCTGAAAATTAAATCCACGAACGCCAGAGTTTCCAGTGTGCCACCTGACTTGCTAACAATAAAGAAGCAACAGTCTTTAATATCCGTATGCGCAAGGAATGCTGCGGTGCCGTCCGCATCGAGATTGTCGAGAACATGGAGTTTTTTCCCCGCCGCTAAAGCCGCAGGAGCAATGCAGGCGAGCGCTTTGCCGCTTAAACTTGATCCGCCGCAGCCTACCACCACAATCTGATTATAGCGGGCGCGCCAGTCTGAAGCGATTAATTCTGGCGTAGAAATGTCATCGGTTCTTTTGCATAAAGAAAAA
>CAZRJZ010000034.1:0-5636 GCA_964600465.1 uncultured Rickettsiales bacterium | reverse complement strand
AGAAAAAATAGCGTCCTCCTGAGGCGTCGGGGTGGATACGAAACGGTGCGCCTCCTCTTGCAGCCTCGGGTGGAGCAGTGCCGCATCTTTAGAGAATAAGCCGTCTGAAATTTCCTGACAGTAAGGCAGTGCGCCGGAGGCGTTATTGTGTTGCATAGGTGCCTGCTTCCATGCCTTCCGGTTTGCCGATCATAATAACCGATAAATGCTCGGGGTCGAGCATGGTTTTTGCCATCCGGTTCACGCCCTCTTTCGTGACCGCTTCTACCAGGCCATTCCTGCGATCCAGGTAATCCCGGCCCAAATTGTGGAGCTGCATGGCCACCAGAAAATTAGCCACCGCCGCATTGCTCTCTAAAGAAAGCGGAAAGGAACCGGTGAGGTATTTTTTTGCCCCGCGCAGTTCATCATCCGTAATGCCTTGCGTGCGCATTTTTTGTAAGGTCTCTTCAAGAACCTGTAAGGCTTCGGCCACTTTATCGTTGCGGGTGGCAAAGCTGCCTTTCCAGGTACCGGCATGACGAAACGGTTGCATGCTGGTATTGGCATAATAGGCAAGGCCGCGTTGCTCGCGGATGGCCATTCCAAGCCGGGAGATAAGCGTGCTTTCGCCGCCGAGCAGGTAATGCAGGATGAGCGCGTCAAAATAGGCCGGGTCATCGCGTTTTACGGCGGCGCCGCCAAAAGCAACCAGCGTTTGCGGAATATCGCTGTTTAGTATGATAGGTTTCGGAATGGGTTGAGGCGTTGTTTCTGCTATTTCTTTCTCCGGACGGTAATCTTTCGGCAGTTCGCCTAAATGTGCGTCCAGAAGGCGGGAGGCTTCTTGCGGCGTAATATCGCCCGAAATGCCGATAATCATGTTTCCGCGTGTCAGGTAACGCTGATGGTACGCTTCCATATCGGCTATCTTGAGGCTCTCCAGGCTTTGTCTGGCGCCGTTGGCCGGCTTGCTGTAAGGATGCGAAGGAAAGCTGTGCGTAAGCCAGGCGCGCTGCAGCCGGTAGGCTGGCGTTTTTTCCATTTGCAATAGCGCGCTTTGCAACTCATCCCGGCTGCGCTCCAGGGCGTCTGCATCAAATCGTGGATGGCTGACGGCCAGCCCAAGCAATCGGAATGCCTCTTCTTGATGTTCTTTTAAGCTTTGCATAGAAACAACGAAATGATCTTCGTCTGCGCTGGTGTTCAACACGATAGCCTTGGATTCCAGCGCTTCGTGGAAGGCCACGCTGTCCAGGCCGCCTGCGCCTTCCAGCAGTAAGGCGCTTACCAACATGGCGCGGCCTTCTTTGCCGTCCGGGTCATAGGCCGTGCCGGCGTTGGAGTATAATATCTTCACGGCTACCAACGGCAAAGAGCGCTCTTCCATCAGCCAGGCTCTGATGCCGCCCGGCGTAACCACCTCCTGCACCGGAGCCGCTTGGGCGCATAATGGCGCCAGCATGAATAGAAGACTTACCAGTGATTTTATCCTATTTTCCATTCGCGCCCTCTTCTGCAGGAAGCAATATGCCCGTCACGGAGTTCTCAGGTTTTAACACCGCTTTTGCCGCTTCTTGCACCTGCTCCGAAGTGACCGCCTCCAGCCGGTCCGTCCATTCCTCATAAAGCGTAATGGGCAAATCCAGGATGCGCAGCGTACCCATGACCTGCGCCATGGGTTGCAAGCCTTCGCGCGTGTAGAGCGCTTCTGCTTTGAGCCCGGCTTTAGCGCGATCTACGGCTTCGGCGGAGATTTCCTGCGGCAGACGCGCCAGTAACGCATCAATGGCGGCTTCGAGCGCTTCCGGGGTGATTTTTTCAGCAGGCGTAGCACTGACGCTAAACCGTGCCGGTCCGCGTGAGAATACATTGTAATAAGCGTCCGCTTGTGTGGCAATACGCTGCTTTGCCACCAGTTCTTTGTATAAAATACCTGTGCGGTCTGCACCAACAACTTGCGCAAGTACCATGAGTGGGAATGCCTGTTTTGTATCGCCATGCGCCAGACTGGGGGCAATGTATTCGCGCTCCCATAGCGGTTGTTTGACGTTGATATGTCTGAGCGTCATGTGGCGCTCGGTAATGCTCGGAGGTTCTTGCTTCCATACACGCGGCGGCACTTTTTTTACGGCAAGGCCGCCGTAATATTTCTCAGCTAAAGGCCTCACCTCGTGGGCGGTAACGTCACCTGAAATAACCAGGATTGCGTTATTGGGATGGTAATACCGGCGGTGGAATTCCAGCACGTCTTCAGGCGTCAGGCCAGCCATTTCATGCATCCACCCAATGACCGGGATATGGTAGGGATGATTGAGATAAAGCGCCGCCGTCATTTGCTCACCCAGCAGAGCCTGGGGGTTGTTCTCAATCCTTGCGCGGCGTTCTTCCATAATCACTTCGCGCTCTTTTAAGGCTTCCTTTGGGTCGGGCGTCAGGCCGCGCATGCGATCTGCTTCCAGCTCCATGGCCAATGGGAGTTTATCTTTGGCAATGTCGATATAATAGGCGGTGGCGTCATGGCCGGTGAAGGCATTCTGCTGTCCGCCTTCTGAGGCCACGATTGTTTCATACCGGCCTTGTTTAAATTTCTTCGTTCCTTTGAACATCATATGTTCATGGTAATGCGCCAGGCCGGATTTAAATTGAGGGTCATCCGCGGCGCCGACACGGAACCAAAGCATATGGCTGACCGCAGGGATTCGATGGTTGGGAATAACCACCACCTCCATGCCGTTTTTCAAACGAAAAGACTCTACTTTCGGAGCTGCAAAGGCGGCAACGGGCAAGCCGCCAATCATTACTGCGGCCAGGGCGCTACGGCACAAAGAAAGGATACGCATTAAAATATTTTATCCAGCACACCGCGATCACGTGGTTTGACCGTGGGGGTTTCGCCTTCCGTTACCGGTTTTCCGGACGCTTCATTGGTTTTGATCCGCTCGGCTTCTTTTTTTGTATCTACCAGTGGCTCTTTGTTGGAAGGCTCTCGCAATTTTTCCAGCATGGACTTTTCGTTATCGCTTCCTGTGCCGCTTTCGGCGCGAATTTTCTCTTTAATTTGGCTATCCGCCTGGGTTGCGCCGGTTTTAGTTAGGAAGCGCTCATCGGCCGGGCTGGCATTGCCGCTTACTTGCACGCCTTGTACAGCGGTGCTGGCATTTCCAGGTCGCAAGCCTGTGGTTTTTTCTCCGAACACCAGCTCTTCCGCCTGCTTGGATGCCGGCACATCGGAGCCGGTGATTTCACTGCCTTCGGCCGGTGGCCGAAGATTGAAATCGGGCGGCACGCTAAGCGGCGGACGCGCCACGACGCGGAATTCATCGGGCGCCTGGCGGGTGAGGCCAAGAGTTTCCTTTACATTTCCACTACAGGCGGAAACCGCGCCGGCAAGCATGGTGCAGAAAAATAGAGATGAGCGTTTCATGCGGAATCCTTCTTCGATGAAAGCAGGCTGTTTGTACAAAGAGTAATTACCCCTATGCAAATAGCGCTGTCGGCAAGATTGAATGCAGGCCAGTGATAACCGTAAGCATGCACGTCCAGAAAATCAAATACGGCGCCGCGAACGATACGATCAATCACGTTTCCGATTGCTCCGCCTATCACAAGGCCAACGGCGTAACTTGCCCACTTCTCACCGGCATTCTTAAGCCAGCCATATAGCATGAAAACAATAACGCCTGCAATTGCCAATAATGCATAACGGCTCAAGGATGTGCCCTGGTTGAATAGGCCAAAGCTTATCCCATGATTCCACACCGACACCAGCCGGAAAAACGGAGTGATTTCCACCGGTGCGCGCAAGGGTAGTTCCAGGACGCTTAGTAGAAAATATTTGCTGATCTGATCCGCAATCGTAATCAATGCTGCGAGTGAAAGGGCAGGGCAGAAGTATGGATTGCGGTGCGGCATGGGAATAAAAATCATCCAACTATGGTGCGAGCCGGAAATTATAAAACGCTTCGCGCATTACTGCAATCTTCCTGTATTTGCTGCTTTAATTCCTGCAAGCCGCTGAATTTTTTTTCGGGGCGCAAAAATTTTACCGGCTCTACCTCGATGCGTGCTCCATAAAGATCGGCGTTGAAATTAAATAAATGCACCTCCAATAACTCCGTGTTGCCTCCAAAGGTAGGGCGTACCCCAAGATTGGCGACGCCAGGAATTTTTTCTCCTTGCGGCAAATGCGCCCGTACGGCGTACACGCCGTAGGCCGGTGAAAAGCGTTTGCCAAGCCGGATGTTTGCGGTTGGAAAGCCTAAGCTGCGGCCACGCCGGTCACCGTGGATCACTCGGCCGCTAATGCTGTAGGGTCTGCTGAGTAAGCGGGAGGCGTCCGCTACGTTGCCTATGTGCAGCAATTTCCGTATGTGCGTTGAAGAGCAGGCGTTTCCTGCGGGGTCGTGGTGGATGTTGACCGCGGTATAGCCGAATCCATGCGCAGCGGCGCTCGCTGCGAGCATCGCCGTGTCTCCGGCTCTTGCTCTGCCGAACACAAAATTTTCACCTGTCACCACATGCTGAACGTGCAGGCGTTCCAGCAGAACATGCCTGATGAACTCTTCCGGATTTAAGCGCGCGAAATCGGCGTTGAAGCGTTGCAGAAAAACAACATCCACACCGATGTTGCGCAGCAACAAAAGCTTGGTGCGCAGGGTGTAGATTTGCAAGCAGGGGAGAGCGGGTTTGAAATATTGACGCGGGTGAGGATAAAATGTCAGTACGGCGCACGGAGCGTTGCGATCATGCGCTAAGGCTAACGCCTTGCCGATCACCAGTCGATGCCCATGATGCAGGCCATCGAAATTTCCGACCGCCACCACGGCATTGCGTAATTTTTCCGGAAAGTTTACATCATCGCGCACCAGCCTCATATCCGTACCATGATACCCGCTTCCGCCATTGCCGTCTTGGCTTGTGCAATGGAATAAGCGCCGAAATGAAAAACCGAGGCTGCGAGCACAGCGCTGGCATGGCCTTCCGTTACCGCTTCCGCAAAATGCTGCAATGCACCAATCCCTCCGGAAGCAATCACAGGAATACTGACGGCATCGGCCACGCGGCGAGTAAGCTCCGTGTCTACGCCCTTTTTCCCACCGTCGTTATCCATGGAAGTAAGTAGGATTTCTCCCGCGCCGTGCGCTTCCATGCGTTTGGCCCACTCCACGGCATCCAGGCCGGTGGCATTGCGGCCACCGTGGGTGTAGACTTCGAACTTATCCTTGCCATGAACGTCCCGTCTAGCGTCAATTGCCACCACAATGCATTGCGAGCCGAACTTTCTGGCCGCTTCCGCCACAAAATCGGGTCGTTTGACCGCTTCGGTGTTGATGGATACCTTATCTGCGCCAGCTAACAACAGGTTTCTGATATCCTCCAATGTGCGCACCCCGCCGCCTACGGTGAGCGGCATGAAACAGGCTTCCGCCACGCGGGAAATAACGTCATAGATGATGGCGCGGTTATCGGAAGAGGCGGTAATATCCAGAAAGCAAAGCTCATCGGCGCCTTGCGCATCGTAGGTTTTGGCGCATTCCACCGGATCTCCTGCATCAATCAAATCCACAAACTGCACCCCTTTGACCACGCGGCCGTCTTTTACGTCGAGGCAGGGGATGATACGGGTTTTAAGCGGCATAAAATTGTGCGGTTTT
>CAZRJZ010000033.1:7729-8871 GCA_964600465.1 uncultured Rickettsiales bacterium | reverse complement strand
CATAAAATAATGAATAAATCCGAAGATTTTAAATCCACAACAAATGAAAAATTTACTTCAAAAGAAAAAGATATACTTGAAAAAAATAAAAAATTTTTTTCAGCTGATCGAAAATATGTAGAATACATGCTTGAAATTATTGATGCACAAAGAACTTCAGCTCCTCCGCCCCCGCACACATGACCAACTGGAAGATTGACAGCACGGCATAATGCGTTATTTGTCTTACGGGATTTGATACTAAACGCAGCGAGGGCAACATGGGTTTTAGTAAGTATTTGATCAAAAAACCTATCGCCACGGTACAGGCGGAATCCTCAAATAGCGAACTTAGACGCTCGCTCTCCGCCGCAAACCTGGTTTCGCTTGGCATAGGCTGCATTATCGGCACCGGTATTTTCGTGATGACCGGCCAGGCCGCCGCTCAGTATGCCGGCCCCGCCGTGGTACTTTCGTTTCTTCTGGCCGGCATTGCCTGCGCCTTCGCCGCGCTGTGTTACGCGGAACTTTCATCCATGCTTCCCGTTTCCGGCAGCGCTTATTCCTACGCCTACGCTTCGCTCGGAGAGATTGCCGCCTGGGGAATGGGGTGGTTGCTGCTGCTTGAATATGGCATTGCCGGATCAACCGTTTCCGTGGGATGGTCGGGGTATGTTGTGAGCTTCCTCAAGGATTTCAACATTGTTATTCCGCCGGAGTGGGCAGCCGCCACCGGCACGCATCTGGTGCAGGTGCCGGGGCTGGGCTGGAAAGAACTCAGCGCCGCCCTCACCAATGAGCTGGCGCTTAAAGGGGTCGATAGCGCCGCGCTTCCTGCTTTAACGGCTATTTTCAACCTCCCTGCTTTTTTAGCCATCCTGGCCGTGACGGGATTGCTGGTATTGGGCGTGAAGGAATCCGCCACCGTCAATAACGTCATTGTGTTTATCAAGCTTGCCGTGATTGTGCTCTTCATCGGTTTTGGCCTGATGTATATCAATCCCAGCAACTGGCGTCCGTTCATTCCGGAAAATACGGGAGAATATGGACATTTCGGTTGGTCAGGGATCGTGCACGGCGCCAGTTATATTTTCTTTGCTTATGTAGGATTTGAAGCCGTGTCCACCGCCTCTCAGGAAGCGCGGAATCCGCAACGCGACGTG
>CAZRJZ010000033.1:1671-7719 GCA_964600465.1 uncultured Rickettsiales bacterium | reverse complement strand
GCACGCTTTTATATATTCTTGTGTCAATGGTGCTCACGGGAACGGTGAAATACAGCCTGCTGAACGTTCCGGATCCTATTGCGGTCGCGGTGGATTCCATGGATTTGCCCTGGCTTGCCATGGTGGTGAAGATTGGCGCTATCGCCGGTCTTTCTTCGGTAATGCTGGTGTTAATGTATGGGCAGACGCGTATTTTTTACGCCATGAGCCGGGACGGGCTGCTCCCCCCTCTCTTTGGCACCATGCATAAAAAATTTCATACCCCCTGGATTAACACCATGCTTGTTGGCGTAATCTCAGGCGTGGTGGCGGGCATGACGCCAATTAGTCAGTTAGGTAACTTAGTGAATCTGGGAACATTGCTGGCCTTTACGGTGATTTGCTTTACGGTCGCCTATTTGAGGCGGAAGGAGCCAAATCTGCATCGCCCCTTTAAAGTGCCCTTCCCTAAGTTCACACCCTGGTTAGGAATTGCGTTTTGCGCCGTGCTCATCTCCAGCTTATGGGAGACATTCCTCGTGCTGATTCCTTATTTCGTCATAGGCTTGGGTGTTTATTTCTTTTATGGCCGGCGCCACAGCCATTTACAACAGGGCAGACCGCCGTCTCCTATTGATCCTCTTGGCGTGGATCCGGTGATTGAATCGCAGGGCGTTCCTTAAAAATATTTAATGATAAATTTTTCTTCCCCTCTTCCCGCTCTGCAAGAGCTTTGATACGCGGGTTGCATAGACAAAAAAATGCGCTATGCTGCACCGCACACCGTTTCAAGGAACCCATTTACATGCATTTGCGTTACATTACCCCTTGTATCGTTCTTTTTTTGCTGCCACTAAGCGCCTGCCAAACCACCACCGTAGGCAAGCGCAGCCAGTGGGATAAGTACGACTACCAAACGCTTGCACGGCAACGGGCTCCGGTGGATAACGACGCCTACTACACGCCCCCGATCAATGCCGGCTGCCTGGACGACTCACCCAATAATTCCAAATATTGCCAGTAGTATCACTGCCGCACGGCAATTGTGTGATCCATATTGAGCAACATCTCGCGCATCAACCTTTCTTCAAAAAAATTCTCAGATCGCTGCAATCGGCCATTAGCCGCCGCCAATGCAACCCAAGCTTTCGAATCCTCAGGCGCCGCCCTTAGTGCAGGCGACTCTGGCTCCTCCGACGCTAACGTTACCGCCGACTCTTTAGCAGCGGTAATGTTAGCGACCGGTGTTTTTTCTTTGCCAGGCGCAGCGCCAAATTTGATATTTCCCACGAACAAATTTTCCGCCACATCATATATCTTACGAAAGATGTCGCGGTTGATACCGAAACTTGCGCCCACCGCAGCGCCGGTGATAGCAAGGGCGGTTACTTGACCGCCGATGTTACTCAAGAGCTTCTCTCCACCCACATGGGTCAGCATTTCCTGCACCGCATGCGGATTGAGTCCGTACCCCATCGCAGCGCCGGCAACAGCGCCAATGGTTGCGCCAATCGCAGCGATTTTCCAGAAAACGATTTTCCCCGGATTGTCTTTGCAATGGTTTTCATCGCAATGCTGCACGCGGAAGTCGTTCTGCACCTCTTCAACCATATCCACCAGCGTTTTTTCTTTGACGATGTCGCTAAGCGAAGTGCCCTGCGCTTGAGCCTTGTCGCCGTTTCTAAGGCTGCGTATTTCGTGCTTCAGCTCGACAAACACGGAGCGCATGTATTCTTTCATGCGCCCTTCCAGCTTTTTTCCCACGGCAGAGGAACTACCCGCCGCAATCCCTACGCGCTCGAATTTGTCGGCGCCGTGCATCATGCCAAATACCGCGCCCGCCGCCATAATCGCGCCTGCGCTTTCTGCGGCAATTCCGCCGGCAGCCAACGCAATGCCGCCTGCGGCAATGCCACCGATTATCACACCCGCCAGCGCACCGATCATCAAACCGGCTATCAGCCCGGCAATACCGCCCTTATAACCGCCCCACACGGCGTCCACATGATAGGCGTTTTTGCGCGTCAGCGGCGCGTTTTCATGCTGAAGCTCGGCCAGTTCTTTGAGTTCTTCACTATCCATTTGTAAGCGAACCTTTTATGAATTATGGCTATTGTAGACTCTTCACGCACTTTCCTACAGTGAAGATTTTGTGACAATTTGCAGGAGCGCTCAAATGATCGGACGTTTAAACCATGTGGCCATTGCCGTGCCTAATTTGCAATCCGCATCAGAGGTTTACGAAAAAACCCTCGGTGCTTCCGTATCAAAGCCGGAGGCCTTGCCGGAACACGGAGTCACCACCGTTTTCATCCATTTACCCAATACCAAAATCGAATTACTGGAGCCGCTGGGAGAAAACTCCCCGATTGCCGCGTTTTTGGTCAAGAATCCTGGCGGGGGCATGCACCATTTATGCTACGAGGTGGAAGACATTCTCGCCGCCCGTGACCAGCTGCTAAAATCTGGAGCCAGAGTCCTTGGCAATGGCGAGCCGAAAATCGGCGCACACGGCAAGCCGGTGCTATTTCTACACCCGAAAGATTTTATGGGAACATTGGTCGAGCTGGAGCAGGCATGAGCTGGGAATGGGCGATTTTCTCCTATGTGGTGTTATGGTGGATCATGCTCCTTACCGTCCTGCCGTTATGGGTAAAACAGCCCACCCGACGCTCTCCAGAGCATTACGCCGCCGCGCCGGAAAAACCACACCTGAAACGCAAACTACTGCTTAATTCGGCGATGACAGGGATAGTGGTGTTTGGCATTCACTTGCTGCTGGACAGCGGTGTGATTGATCTGCGCGGGGGATAAACAAAGAATTTCTCTAATGCCAATTTGCAATCAATATATAGCAAATTGGGGCATGAAAATCGGCTTCGTTAATGCCGATTTTCCGCCGAGAAGCAGACGGAATGCATTCTCTATCGATTGAATGGAAAGTAGTATAACATTTACTTACCCGGCCTATCACCCCACGGCGCTTACTTGCTGATCATACGCTTCGCCACCCATGATTCCAGTGAAGAACTATCCGTCTCGACTGCAAAATTCTCAATGGGACCGGCCATATCGATCGCAAGACTTGGCGGTTTCTCAGCGCTCAGCTGCGGGAAGTAGAAAATACTGGAGGCATTGAATTTGTAGGGCAAAACGGCGATCTCGCCACTGATAGTGCCGGTGACGGATCCGGTTTTTAGCGCCAAGCCTGGCGTACGGGCAACTCCGTGGACCAGATTGATCGCCCCATCGACAGAAAATTCGCTATGCCCTTGCCGCATGAGACTATTGACGCTTGTCACCACATCCGCGGTGGAACGCGCCGTCCGCACCGCCCCCACGACACCTTCTAAATTGAACCCTTCCACTTTTACCCCGCGCGCCGCCAGCGTTATTTTGGCCTCCGCCTGCGTAATCCAGGAAAGCAGATGAATCCCCGAAGTCACGATACGGGCGTTGATGCTCGCTCTGCCACCAATCATGCCAAGGCCTGGAAAATCCTGCAACAGTTTGGCAATATCGACATTATAAAGCGCCACATTCAATGAAAGCCCCGGCACCTTACTTCCCAAAAGCGCGCCTTTGATATCGACCCGGCCGCCAAGCTGTTCAAATTGTAGCATGTGGGCGCTAAGCGACTGGTCTTTCAACGAAGCTCTCAGCCTAAACATATCCAGCGGAATGCCTGCGTACAGAAATTTTGTGGCGGAGATATCGAAGTCGCCACTGAAATTGGTCATCCACGAAAAATCGAAAAGTTCGGTGGACCATTGCTTTGGTTCTACTTTTAAGTCAATTAAGGGTTCATTTTTTATCGCAAGGTCAGAAGAAAAATATTGCGCATCTAAAAACGGCGCGGAAACGGTGGCCGTCACGTACGGCACCGTATGGGAGACATCGAGCTTGAACGTGCCATCAAGCGGCCCTTCCGGAAAATACATCCGCAGGCCGATCAGATCGATCTCATTTTTTCGTGCATAAAGGCGCATGGCCGCCGTTTGCCCTTTATGCTCAAGAAAGGTAAAATCCTCCAGATTAATGGTAAAGTCGATAATATAGTCAAGCGATTTCAGCCAGGAAAACTCGGTGCCTTTAAGAAGCAGGAAATCGAAATCGGATTTGCTGCTGGCCTGCTTCCCTTCGCGCCAAACATCGCGGAAATAGTCGAGGTTCGTGCCTTTGAATTTAATATCCGCCTCCAGGCGCGGCGTAGCCTCAAAATGCGTCACCAATCCCCCGTCCAGGCGCAGATCGCCAATCATCAGATCCGCTTCCGATAGACGCAGAAACTCATGCGAAATGAATAAATTAGACCGCACCGAATATTCTCCGAAACTTTGCTCCGGCAATACGGCTGCCGTACTGTCGAAGAACATCAATGCATCTTTTAATTTTTCCCCCTTGGCCTCAAGGCTGCCTTCAAACCGCAAGCCCTGCATGGGCCTTGTCACCACTCCGAAAGCCAGGATGCGGCCATTACCCGGCAGCGCGATCGAAATTTCATGTAAAGTAAAAAGTCCTTCGGCTATCTCAGCGTCGGCTTTAAATTTTTCATAGGTTCTAGTGCCGTAATCAAGCTTGCCTGCCGTCAGTTGCATCTTAAGAATCAATGTGCTTGGAAACAGGCGTTGAGAAAGCCGAAAGTCGGCGTAACCATCCTCTGAGTCAGTTGAATAACTAACTTTTCCTTCTTCGGCAAAAAGACGTGCGTAACCAACCCATTGAGAGAAATGGAGCTGCTCCAGTTTTATATCCAGCACAATATCGGGAAGTTTTTCCGCCAACGAAAAAGACGCCGCCAGCCTGCCTGTATCAGTGCCCAATTTAATGGCGGCATCTGCAATAGAAAATCCATCTTCCCGCAGCGTCATGCCGCCCTCGACCGAAACAGCCATTTTGGCTTGTAGCGCTGCTTTTCGCGCATCGGATACAAAGGCGCCTTTATCTGCAACTCCTTCTGCAGGAAATAGAAACTTCCCTAAATCGGGAGCAGCGGCCCTTACCGTGCCTTCGGCGCGAAAAGATTCTTCCGTGCTTTTATTCACGCCTTCATAGACAATTTTTCCGCCGTCAGATTGCTCAACCGCGAAAGCAAACGGCCCCTCCTTCGCAGCGCTATAGGTAATGCTGAACTGCGTTGGATCTCCACGGAACAAGCCATTTCCCGCCATTGCCAACGAAGCATCCGCTTTTTTCTCGACACGCATGCTGATTTTCTCAATGGTCTCACGGGTGCTATTTTGGTGGTTTATGTACGCAAACTTCCCATTTTCAACGTGGATAACCGCCATTGCGGAAACCTGATCCGAACCCGCCTCCTTATTCGGCTGCAGGGAGGCAATGAATGCTGCCGGTAAACCGCTCCAGATAATCTCCCCACTGCGATCCCGCTGGATCTCTACGGAAGGGCTATATAAGGTGATCGCGCTAACGGCAGGGGCTTTGCTAAATGCTTCCAGCCACGGAATATTCAAGCGCACGGCAGCGGCCTGTATAATCGGCGCAGTGACCGGATTTTCTTCCGGGCTGGCCAGTAAAAGATCAGAAAATTCTAGATAAAGCGCTGGAAAAATACCGACTCTTGGAGCACTTCCCACCACCAAACGCCTCCCTGTGGCGGTCTGCACTTTTTCTTCCAGCAAGCGCTGATATTGGCCCTTATCGATTGACGACAGCACCATGTTTAAAGCAAGCACAATCGCCAGCAACGGCAGACCAATAGCAATCCCAATGCGGATAAGAATTTTTTTCACTACGGCTATTCAATTTTAAAAATGCAAGACGGGGTTCACTGTAACGCATTTTCCACGAAAATGACACCATTACATCGTAAAAGATATCGAACTTATTATAAAAAGCTATTATTTAACATATCGTTGCAAAAGCAGCCGGTTTCCATCTATCCGCGCCGCTCCACCTTAATCACCACCCGATTATTGCGTTCTCTGTTTTGCAAGATAGGATCACCGTTCGCATCCTCGTTAGGCACCAAAGGCTTTGCCGAACCGTAAACTTCCGCACGCAGCATTTCCTGGCGAAATCCCTGCTCTTCAATAAACCTTACCATCC
>CAZRJZ010000033.1:306-1661 GCA_964600465.1 uncultured Rickettsiales bacterium | reverse complement strand
CCGCCAATTCCCAATTAGAGGCATAAAGATCGGCGACCGGATCAGTATCGTCGGTGTGGCCTTCTACGGTAATGAAATACCCTTGGAAAGCTTCCCCGTGCAACGCCTGCACCATTTCCGTCAGCATAGCGATGCGCGCCGGATTAATCTCGGCTGAATTTTTCTGAAAATAACTTCCCGCTGCGAGCTCCATCTGAATGCCGCCCGATGTTTTTTCCACCGAAACCGATTGATATGCCTGGTTAGCGCCGATAATGCCTTCAAGCGTACGCATCGACCCGGTCAGTGGCGTGGATAAATCGACTGACCCAAACATCCCTTTTAAACCGGAAGTCGCAGCCGCAAGCTTATCTTCCTTCGGCTCGGAAGTGGAAATAAAGATGATGAAGAAGCACAGCAAGAGGGTGATCATATCCGCATAGCTCATGAGCCACGCGTCAACGCCTTCTTCCGCAGCTTTACGTTTGTGAGGGAAATGATCGGTCACGCTTTTGCTCTCATTGCCGGCTCAAGCTTCAACTGCGCATCCAGGTTAAAGTGAATGCGAGGCTCCAGGAAGCTGTTAAGGCGGTCTTGCATAAAACGCGGCGTTTGTTTCTCGGCCAGCAGCACCAGGCCTTCGGTGAGCATGTAATTGCGAAACCGCATAATCTCTTCTTTCTGCATCAGCTTGTCCGCTGCGGGAAGCGCAATGAGGCGGGCGCAAATAATGCCGTAGAGCGTGGCCAGCAAAGCGATCGCCAATCCCCCCCCGATTTTTCCCATATTACCTTCTACGTTTTGCAGCATAATCACCATCCCCACCAAGGTTCCCACCATACCAAATGCCGGCGCAGTAGAAGCGATATTGCGCAACACCGTCACGGGAACGATGCGCCGCTCGAACTCAGCTTCCACAGCCGTATTCATCATGGTGCGAATTTTATCGGGCGCATATCCGCTTACCACCAGCTCCACGCCGTAACGCAGTATCGGTTCTTTGATTTTTGTACCGATTTCAGTCTCCAGGGCGCTAAGACCACGCGTTTGCACCAGGTATGCCCATTTAATCAGGCGTAATATTTCCGAGTTCAGCCCTTCCAGGGTAGCGCCGGGTTTTTCCATCATATGCCAAACTGCTTTAAATGCTAAAATCACATAGCGCGCCTGATAGCTCATGAAGGCATTGGCAATTGAACCGCCGATCACGATCAAAAAACCTTCAATACTTACAAACGAACGATAATTTTCGGTGCCGTGACCGATAGCGCCGAAAATGAGCACAAACCCAAAAACCGTTCCTGCCACCGTGGCAAATGATACCGAGCGCAACATGATCTACGTAATTTCCTGTTTGCAATGCCTGTGAATGCACT
>CAZRJZ010000033.1:0-296 GCA_964600465.1 uncultured Rickettsiales bacterium | reverse complement strand
TATGATAAAACCACGTTTACGTTAAGAAATTACGAAATTTTGGCTTATGATTCCTTACTCGCCCGTTATTGGCTTCACTTTAGACTTTGAAACCGCGCCCACTTATTCAAAAATGCCGTGGTATGCCATACGGCAGAATTACTGCAATGCCGTGGCGGAGCTGGGAGCGACTCCCCTGGCGCTGCCTCACCACGCAGCTTTTGTTAATAACTATTTGGATATCATCGACGGGCTGATCATTACCGGAGGCGCATTCGATATTGCGCCTGCGCTCTACGGCGCGACCAGCGTGCATG
>CAZRJZ010000032.1:0-8874 GCA_964600465.1 uncultured Rickettsiales bacterium | reverse complement strand
ACTAATATCAATTACGCCTTCAATCGCTTGTCTCAGCCTGGTGTTCAAACGATCCAGCTGTTCGGGCTGATTGAATGCACCACCGGAGAAACTTTGCACTTGAAATACATCTAGCACCAAACCATTTCCAAGCGTAAACGCCTGGGCGCTACGAATACTCGCACCCGCCAGCGGAAATGCACCGGTAAGGCGGAAGAAAAGACCACTATTATCAACCGTGCAGATCCGTATTTCACTGATTGCGTGCGCTTGTTGGTGTTGGGTGCGCACGCTCATCGGCGCGCCGGCCTCCACCTCTGCCACCATGGTGAAAAAATCAGCATGCGCTTCGGCTGGAAATATCCCGAGCAACGCCGAAGGCACAGTGGCAAAATACCCGTCCAACGCCTCACGCGCCGAGCGAGGAAACAATGCGCCAAGACTCATGCGCAGGCGTCGCGCATCGTTTTCCGGCATTTCGGTCCGGCCGGTACGAATCAGCCGTTCGGTGCGGGTGTATAACTCGCGCAATAACGTTCCTTTCCAGGCGTTCCACACCGAAGGGCCGGTAGCGCGCACATCGGCCATGGTAAGCACTAGAAGAAGCCGTAAGCGCTCCACCGTCTGCACAGATTCCGCCAGTGTTTTAAGCGTCCTTGGATCATTCAGATCTCGCTTAAACGCAGTATGCGTGAGTAATAAGTGGTTACGCACCAGCCAGCCGGTTACGCTGACTTCCTCATCAGTAAAACAGAAGCGTTTTGCCAATCGCATAGCAATCCCCTCGCCTACCTCCGAATGGTCGCCTTTTAGCCCCTTGGCGATATCGTGGCAAAAAAGCGCCAGATACAGCACACGCCGGGAATGGATGCGCCGCACAAGCTCGGTGGCAAGGGGGAGTTCTGTGCGCAGTTTGCCACGCTCGATTTCCCGCAATATTCCAATAGCCACAATAGTATGTTCATCAACCGTATAGACATGGTACATATTAAACTGCATGCGGCCAAAAACATGCGCGAAATCAGGAATGAACGCGCCGAGCAATCCCACCTCGTTCATGTTGCGCAGCGTGTGCGCCGGATCCTGTTTAGAAGTCAGCATGGAAACAAACAGCTCATTAGCCCGGGTGTTTGCGCGTAACTCAGCATCTACCCGATTCAAATTTTGCGTCACCAACCGCAACGCCTGTGGATGAATATCCAGGCGATGCTCTTGCGCTACGTGAAATATCTCGAGCATTCTGATGGGATTCCGCTCAAACTCATCGGCATTCCACACATTTAAGCGCTGCGTTTCCAGCGTAAAACCGTTCAAGCGCCATGCGTAATGGGTGGCCCAGCCCAACGGCAGCAATGGCTTACGCTTATGCTCTTCTTCGAGCACCGCACATAAGATACGCGTCAGGCTTCCCACGGCAATGGCGGTGGAGAAATAGTCGCGCATTAGCAGCTCTACGGCCTCGTTGCTCGTAGCGGCGCGATAGTGAAGCCTTAACGCCAATTCCTGTTGCCGGTCAAAGGTTAAGCGCTCTTCCGCTTTATTGGCACATAAATGCAAATGCGCCCGCATCCGCGCCAGGAATGCGTAGGCTTTAGCATAAGCGGCATATTCTGCTTCCGTTAGAAGCTGCAATTCCACCAGCCCCTTCACATCGGTATTATAGACATGACGCGCCAACCAATGCAGCGTGTGCAGGTCTCGCAACCCTCCCTTGCTTTCCTTCACATTCGGCTCCAGCATGTAACGGGAATCGCCAAAACGTTTATGCCGTGCGTCACGCTCTTGAAGTTTCGCCTCCACAAAGGCCAGCTGGTGCGGCTCAATCACTTCCAGGCGCAAACGTTCATTAAAACGGCCAAATAATCCCGCATCGCCAACAACCAGCCGGCTATCGAGCAGGCTGGTGCGCATCGGGATATCCTGGTGCGCAAGTTGCAACGCTTCTTCTTGCGTTTGCACGCTCTGGCCAGGCACCATACCCATATCCCAAAAGGTATAAAGCACACGCTCAATAGTAGATTCCCTAAGAAGAGGATCCATTGCAGGATCATAGAGGAAAAGCAAATCAATATCGGAATACGGGAACAATTCCCTGCGGCCATAGCCGCCACAGGCAATGATGGCTAATCCCTCCGGAAAAGAAGAAACGCTGAGATTGCTAATAAGCTGATCCGTTATATCGGCCAGTGCATGCAACAACGCCATAGCATCGGCAGAATTCAGGAAGGCTGCTTCCTGCAGCTTGCGTTGCCGGACAAAGCTTTCCACCAATGCGTTATGCGGTAGTGAAGGAGAAAAAGGTTGCACGTGGATTGCCAAAATGCCTGGATGGAGATCTTCAAAAGAGCTTACCCTGATTTTCCATGCCAATCCAGCGTCCAAAACATCCCTCCGTTATGATCGGCATTTACCTCATGCTTGGCAGCATGCTCTGCGCCGCCGTCATGAATACGGCCGTTCGCGCGCTGGTGGGAAGCATGCCAACCACGCAAATGGTACTGTTACGAAATATTGCCAGCTTAGTCTTGATATTCTTATGGATTGCAGTGCGCCGCGAAAACGTAACCGTGCTCCGCACGACTAAGCCCCTTGCACATCTATGGCGCGCCAGCATAGGTTTCTGCGCCATGGAGTTGTGGTTTTACGCTGTCTCGCTGATGCCGCTGAACATGGTTACGGCGTTAAGCTTTACCACGCCGGTTTTTTCAACGATTTGCGCAATCGTGATTTTAAAAGAAAAAGCCGGATGGCGGCGCTGGCTTGCCGTACTGATAGGTTTTTTAGGCGTCATTGTGATTTTGCGCCCTACCTCAACGGCTATCAATCCGGCCGCAGGGATAGTTTTGCTTTCCTCAGCGCTCATGGCACTGGCAGGGGTCACAGTAAAGAGCCTTACCCGCACGGAACCGCCGGAGACCATTGTTTTTTACATGGCCGCCATCATGACGCCGCTTTCTGCGCCCTTAGCCGTTGCGCATTGGGTGGCGGTTACCTCAAAAGCAGCGGGATTAATTCTGGTGGTCGCATTATTCTCCACCGCCATGCATCTGATGCTCGCGCGTGCCTACAGGCACGCAGATATGGTGGCGTTGCTGCCATTTGATTTCACCCGGCTGGTATTTACCGCCATACTGGCTTACCTGTTTTTCGGAGAAACGCTGGATAAATATACCGTGCTTGGTTCGGCTATTATTATGGCAAGTTCGCTCTATATTGTGCACCGTGAACGCTTACGCCGGGGCGCAACGCCACTGGAAACAGGCGAGATTTAATATTTGCTCCCATACCGCCGGCGGGTCAGCGCCAGCAGCATGCCCATCCCCAAAGCAATGGCAATAACGGAAGAACCGCCATAGCTGATAAACGGCAGCGTCATCCCTTTCGCAGGGAGTAAATTCACCGCCACGCCCATATTGATAGCGGCCTGGATTCCAAACTGGGAAGCTAAGCCAGAAACCGCCAGCACCACAAATAAATCGCCTTCCTTCCACACGCGCATCAGCGAACGCAACACCACAAACGCAAATAAGCTTACAATCAACACGCAGGCAATCATGCCGAATTCCTCTCCCGCCACAGAAAAGACAAAATCCGTATGCGAGTCAGGCAGAAACTGCTTTACCTTTCCTTCGCCGGGTCCGCGACCAAAGATGCCACCGTTTTGAAAAGCTTCCAGCGATTTCTGAACCTGATAATTATCGCCGCTTTCAGGATCAAGGAAGCGGTCAATGCGCTTGGCTACGTGCGGGAAAAAGTAATAGGCGCCACACATGCCAAGCAGCCCCAGCGCACCAAAGCCGAATACCCAGAAAAAGGGCAGTCCTGCAATAAAAAACTGGATAGACCACATAACCGAGACTGTCACGATCATGCCGAAATCCGGCTGCAGCACCAGCAAAAGAACCACCGCTAAATATAGCCCAATCGCCAGTTTTTTACCTGGAAAGTCAACGCGCTTATAGCCTTCGGCAGATACCCATGCCATTACAATGGCAAAACAAGGTTTCATCAGTTCCGAAGGCTGCAAAGAAATCGGCCCAACTCCTATCCACCGGTACGCGCCTTTGGTTTCAATGCCGATAAACGGCACCAATATCATGAGGGCCATACTGATGCCAAATCCAAGGACGCCAAGCCTTCGCACCGCCAGCGGCGAGAGGAGCGAGACGCTTAAGATAACAAAAAACGCCATCGCCAAAAAAATCTGATGCCGATGGACAAAGTAGAAATCCGGCAAACCAATACGGTGCGCAACCGGGGGACTGGCCGCCGCCACCATAATGGAACCTAGGATAATCAGCATGCAAAGTCCGAAAAATGCTGCCCGGTCCACCGTCCACCACCACCGCCCCAACACACTGTTATTTGTACGGTCAAGAGGCATAAGATTCTTTCAAACAACCGGTTTTGCTGATTACTAACTGCCTGAATATTTCTCCCCGATGCTCAAAACTTTTAAATTGGTCAAACGAAGCGCATGCCGGAGAGAGCAGTACCACCGCCGCCGCCCCTTCCTTTCCCATACGGGAAAGAACGTCCAGCTTTTCCATTGCTGCTTCCAGGGCTTTCTCCAGCGTCCCACAACGCGTATATGACACTTTTCCTTCCAGGGTTCGCGCGAATTCGTCCTCCGCCTCCCCGATGAGAAACGCGTGAGTGATTTTTGGAAAAAATGATTCTAAACTAACAATGCCGCCCACTTTGGGTTTACCCCCGGCAATCCAGTATATGCCGGCCTCATAGGCGGCCAGCGCGTTAGCCGTTGCTTCAGCGTTGGTAGCCTTGCTGTCATTAACAAAGTCGATATTATGCACAGTCGCAATCCGCTCCATGCGGTGCGCAAGACCAGGAAAACTCCGCATGGCGTTTATTATCGCTGCCGGCGCCATCTTAAGCGCCCGGCACGCGGCGTAGGCAGCAGCGGCGTTTTGCCAGTTATGACGCCCCTGGAGGGTTGGGATGGATTTTATTGTTGCCTGCACGGCTTCGGAAGTATCAACCAATATGCCCTCTTGCACATACACGCCATGCTCTAAAGGCCGCAAAGCCGATACGCGAGCGCAGGGCATCTGGCTTGCCAGGCCTTGCGTATAGGCGTCATCAACGGCGATGATAGCGGTGTCGCCTGGCTGTTGGTGCATAAAAATGCGCTTCTTGGCTTTTAAATACCCTTCCATATCGCCATGCCGATCCAAATGATCCGGTGTGAGATTCAGCATTACCGCCACATTGAAACGCGATTTATCGATAAGATCCAGCTGGTATGAAGAAAGCTCAATAACGTATATCCCTTCTTCGGTAAGGGGATTTAACTCCAGTACCGGCGTTCCTAAATTGCCGCCGACCTCCACTCTAAACCCCGCCTGCCTTAGAATATGAGCAATCAAACTGGTGGTGGTGGATTTACCATTGGTGCCGGTAATGCCGACAAAAGTAGCGCGCTCACAGGTTTGGCTGAGCAGCTCAATATCTCCGATTATGCGCGTATTTTCTTCGTTCGCGCGCGCAGCGACGGGATGCGGAGCAGGGTGAGTAAGCGGGACGCCAGGACTCAAAACCAGCGCTTCCAACTCTCTCCATGGCCATTTAGAAAAATGCGTTAAAGCAAATACTGCGGGATCAGCTTTTTGCGGTACGCCGTCTGACACTTCTTTATCATCCCAGGCATAGACACTAGCTCCCGCTGCAAGCAGGCTTCTAACCGTTGCCTGTCCTGCTTTGCCAAGACCAAAGACGCCGAAAGACTTCCCCCGGTACTGAGCGGGTACAATCATTGCTCATATCCTCCGATGAATCGGAGCGGAGCCTAGCACAAACAGCTCGACTTAAAAGGAAAAAGCAAAAAGAACGCGAGGCTATTTTTTACGGAAGGCATCAAGGGAAATAATTTCGGCCTGCAACGAATCCGTTGCTTCCTCCTCCACAGGCGCACGCTCTGCGCTTTGCACCGACGCTGCGGAGCCGGCACCCTGTAACGTATTAGCGTGCTGGAACTGCAAACCGAATTTAACGCTCGGATCGGCAAAGGCCGTCAGCGCGGAGAAAGGAATTTCAAGCCGCTCCGGCACCCCTCCGAAACTCAAGGTCACATGCAGTAAATGCTCCTCTACCCTGAAATCCCAGAACTGGTGCTGGAGCACAATGGTCATTTCCTGCGGATAACGACTCTTTAGAGCGGGAGAAACCCGCGCTTCCGGATGGTCAGTTCGGAATGTGAGGTAAAAATAATGCTCGCCCGACAAGCCGTTTTTCTCCACCGAGCGCATCACCTGCCGCACCACGCCACGCATGGCCTGGTCAACGAATTCTGCATAGTCAATGGTATCATAGGGCTTCATAAACAGGCTCTTCAATTTCTTCGTATCATGACCAGGATGCCACCGATTCTACCACGTTTTATGCCAATGTCTACCAGGAAACCAAATGCGGGTTTTAATCCCGGAATCCGCGCTGGTGGATAAAATATTATTGCTTCTCAAGGCAGTTTTTTTTACAATGGCGGAGTTGCCTGCGGTCGCAGGCTGCGGAGCGCTCAAAGCGCTCGTTTCTCTCTTGAATGCTAAAATGCCAAGGAGGAGTTTGTTTTATGTCCATTGAAGCCCATATACAATCCATTGCTCAGAAACGCGCGCACATTAAACAGCGCATCGCCGAGGAATCTTCACGTCCACTCCCGGATTTTACGCTCATCACTAATTTGAAGAAGCAGAATTTAGCATTGAAACAGGAAATGCAAACAGCATTTCTGGCCCTCAAAGCCACTTCTACGCAGGCTTCTTAATCTTTCCTCTTTCTCCTCATCCTTATGCCTCATAAGCGCCTCCGGTGCGCTTATGAGCCGGGGTTGTCGTAACCATAACACGCCTGCATATTCTTTAAAATCGGTTATCCATTAAATCCTTGCAAGACGTGGCTTATTTTGACTAACCTCCTAAGCTAGATTGGGAGTTCTGCAATGTTGCGCGCCGCTAGGCACTATCGTTCACATAACCTGCATAAATCACTAACATTGTTGCTGGTGCTGTTTTATCTCGGCTTCCATGCGCTAAGCGGTGAGCGCGGCCTATACGCATGGTTTAAGGAAAGCCGGCGGCTGGAGGCGCTGAAAGCAGAGCTTGCCGATATACAAGCCGAGCGCGCCGAACTGGACGGCAGGGTGCGTGCGCTCTCTTCCAATTCGCTTGACCTGGATATGCTTGATGAACAGGCCCGTAAGGTGCTGGGCTATGCCGCGCCGGACGAAGTGGTTGTCAATATTCACTAGCCGCGTTATTTTTTGTACATTTTTTAGAAATACTTGCATCAACGCGCATTTTCCGCCTTTATATGCAACTGATTCATTATGAACATCCAGAATTGGGGTATGGCAAAAAACTTGAAAAAACAAAAAGAGTCCGACCAGGCAGACCTGCTAAGGCTTTTTAAGGACATGCTGCTCATCCGCCGCTTTGAAGAAAAGGCCGGGCAGCTTTACGGCATGGGATTGATTGGCGGCTTCTGCCATCTCTATATTGGCCAGGAAGCCGTGGTGGTGGGCTTACAAAGCTGCATCACCGGCAATGATTCGGTGATCACCAGCTACCGTGATCATGGGCATATGCTGGCAACGGGCATGGATGCCAAAGGAATTATGGCGGAGCTTACCGGGCGTATCGGCGGTTTTTCCAAAGGTAAGGGCGGCTCCATGCATATGTTCTCGGTGGAGAAGAATTTCTGGGGTGGACATGGCATTGTGGGGGCGCAAGTCCCGCTCGGAACAGGCATCGCCTTTGCGCATAAATACCGTGGAACAAAAAACCTGTGCCTTACGTATTTAGGCGATGGCGCAATTAATCAGGGCCAGGTGTATGAATCTTTCAACATGGCTTCTTTATGGAAATTGCCGGTAATTTACGTCATCGAAAATAATGAATACGCTATGGGAACCTCCGTTAAGCGCTCGCATTCCACCACCCAGCTTTACAAACGCGGAGAGGGATTTGCCATTCCCGGGAAACAGGTCAATGGCATGGATGTATTGGCGGTGCGTGAAGCCGCGGCGGAAGCGGTCCAGTATGTGCGCGCCGGCAACGGTCCGATGATTTTAGAGATGAAAACCTACCGGTATCGCGGACATTCCATGTCCGACCCTGCTAAATACCGCTCCAAGGAGGAAGTGGAGGACTATAAAGAACATCACGACCCCATCGAGGGGATGAAAGCGTATCTATTGCAGGAGAAGCTGGCCACCGAGGACGACTTCAAGCAAGTGGAAAAAGAAGTCAAACATATTGTAAACGAGGCGGCGGAGTTCGCTAAAGAATCTCCGGAACCGGCAGCGCAGGAATTATGGACGGACGTTGTAATACCATCCCCAATAACCTGACATTTTTTGGCGATGTCGAATCCGGCCACCGGCAGGAAGGCCGGTGTTGCGCATTCCGGCCTGAGGGTAAACCGCTCATAATGCCGCTTTAGATACGTCTCCTGCAGGTAGTGGTTGGCAGCATCCATGGTGGTATTCCGACCAGCCTCAGCTCGCTCGCCAGCCGGTCCTGCAGCGTGCCGAACATCCGCTCCGAGCGGCCCCTGGCCTCGGGGCTATAGGCGACTATATGCTCAATGCCGAGCTGCTTCAATGCCCGGCCTACCTGTGTTGGGCGACTTTTATCCACCTGCGCGCGCCCTCACCCCCTATCAGTTTAGGCATAAGCGGTCCAGAGTTTAGGGATTTCAAGGGATAGGGCGGTGCATCGTCGAAGGAATCGGAGTCCGCGCTTGAAGAGGGACATCAGGGAACGGGCCGCTTTTTTCTCCCTTTTTTTTCATAGGGCAAGGGATTATTGAGTTCGTCCCACATTCCGCAGGAGGTGGCCCAGTAGAGGGCGAGCGCCATAATAAGCACGAGACGCTCGA
>CAZRJZ010000031.1:0-8883 GCA_964600465.1 uncultured Rickettsiales bacterium | reverse complement strand
CGCCCCCCGCGTATGAGCACCACAGAGTGCTCCTGGAGGTTATGCCCCTCGCCCGGAATATACCCGAACACCTCAAAGCCGTTAGTAAGGCGCACACGCGCGACTTTGCGCAATGCCGAGTTCGGCTTTTTGGGCGTAACTGTCTTTACCTGCGTACACACGCCGCGCTTCTGCGGACACGACTCCAGATGCGAAGACTTGCTGCGCTTTTGGGTCGCCTCACGCGGCTTGCGAACCAACTGATTGATCGTTGGCATGTAACTTCCTCAATTATCTCGATATTCTTATTAAAAAATCCTTTCCCCGCTGGGGGCGGAGGCGCGTAACTTAGAGTTGCATCCCCCATCCGTCAAGCACTTTATGAATAAGTCATCCAACAATTTCGCTTTATCGTATTTTTTCTATCAAAAACGCCCTTCGCCGGCGCATTCCAAGCATTTATTTTTATCAGACTATCCCTTTGTGGTTTCATTATTTTCCACAGCGTTAATAACTTTGTTAACCTTTTGTTTAAGCAAGTTTTTAACGCTATTCTGTATTTTTAGTGTAGACGAGCGAATTGTTTTTTGACACAGTGGCCCTCGATATGATTCCGGTTTTTACTTCGCACAGCTTTTCCGCTCCGCGATCACGGCAAGACAAAGCCGCGACGCTTTGTCGCGGTGAACGTCCCCGCAACCTACTGCTGGCAGGAGGCGCGGCCCTGTGTTTCGTAGCCTTTGGACTGTATTTGCATCATATCGCCTCCGAACCGGCTGTAAGCCTGGTGGAAGCCCCCTTACAGCGCCGCACGGTGACGGCACGCGGCAGCATTACCAGCAGCCTCTACGAAACCGGCATTCAACTTGGAATACCGGCCAACATGCTGGCGGAACTAATCAGAGTCTACAGCTATGACGTGGATTTTCAGCGTGACATTAAACGTGGCCATACTCTGGAAGCCGTTTTTGAGCGTATGCAAACAGAAGAGGGCGAAATCGCCGGCTATGGTAATTTACTTTATGCGCAGTTAACGCTTGGGCAACGCGCGCTTCCTTTGTACCGTTACACGGATAAATCCGGCAACACCGACTACTACAATGCAAAGGGCGAGTCGCTGCGAAAAGCGCTCTTACGCACGCCAATCAACGGAGCGAAAATCACCTCCGGTTTTGGCATGCGCATGCATCCGTTACTCGGCTACTCTAAAATGCACCGTGGAGTGGATTTTGGAGCTGCAACGGGCACGCCTATTTACGCCGCCGGCGACGGTGTGGTGGTCATGGCCGGAGTGAAAGGCACCTACGGCAATTATGTGCAGATCAAGCATAACGATAAATATTCCACCGCCTATGCCCATGCCAGCCGCATCGCTCGCGGCGTTAAGGTTGGCGGTCGCGTAAAACAAGGACAAGTTATTGCATATGTCGGCACTACCGGACGCTCCACCGGCCCCCATTTGCATTATGAGCTTATTGCGTCCGGCGCGCAAGTCAACCCGGCCAGCGTAAAATTCAAAACAGGCAACACGCTCGGCGGCAAAGAGTTAGCGTCATTCAAAACGAAAGTGGCGCAAGTTCAGGCCTTGCTCAAGAACCCTGCAGATAAAACAAGAATCGCCGAGGCGCGTCAGCAAAAAGGGGGCTGAAAAACGGCCTGCAGCCTTACAGGCAGGCACACAGGGGATTGCCCCTTCCTTTACGCCTCAATCTCAAACAAGGCTTCCACTTCCACCGCCACGCCAAACGGAAGCTGCGCGACGCCCACGGCGGCGCGGGCGTGCTTGCCTTTGGCCTCAAATAACTCCACCATCATATCTGAAACGCCATTGGCCACTTTCGGCTGATCGGTAAACTCAATGGCGGAGTTCACAAACACCCCAAGGCGCAAGCATTGCTTCACCTTCCCCAAATCCCCGCCGCACGCGGCTTTAAGATGCGCCAGGATATTCACCCCGCAGAGGCGTGCGCATTCCTGACCCTCTTCCACCGTGTACTCTTTCCCTACTTTTCCAATACACTGCGGTTTCCCGTCTTTCATCGGCAACTGCCCGGAGATAATTACCTGATTGCCCGAAACCACATAGGGCACATAGTTCGCCGCAGGCAGCACGGAAGCAGGAAGGGCGATGCCCTTGGCGGCAAGTTTTGACTCAACACTCGATGGCATGGCCGGTTCTCCTTGAAGATTTTAGGTTCCTATAAAACGGACATTTGGGATATCCGCATGCAGCGCCGCTTCCAAGCAATTTTTTGTGGCATTATGCAGCCGAAAGTTTTACTGTGCGGAGAGATCTGTTCCGCGCTATATTCCACCGCCTAAAGAAGGTCTGTAATCTTATGATGGGCTTGAGTTTCTCGCATCTTTTACTGCTGTTGCTGGTGGTGCTGCTCCTGTTCGGACGCGGCAGGATTTCGGGCGTTATGGGAGAAATAGGCCGGGGTGTGCGCTCATTACGTGAAGGCTTAAAAGGAGAAAACGAGCCAAAGGATACCACCCCTGCCCTTCACGTTTCCTCCGACGAGAGCAAACGCTCTTAAAAGAAAGACCCTCGAAGCGCAGGCGCGCGGTCTTTTTATCTAATTCGTCAGCGCCTTGCCTGTTTCCAGCATATGCGCAATCCGCGCTTGGGTGGGGGCGGTGCGGATTAACTCTATAAACCCCTCCCGTTCCGCATGTAACAATGCTTCCTCGCTGCCATAACTTGCAAGCACGCGCGCCAATACTTCGCCCACCACGTAAGTATGGGGCGGTAGTTTCTTTTGTGCGAGCTTGTCCTTTAAAAGCTGCAACGCCCCTGGAGCCTCAGGTAAGTTTACATACTTAGGCGTCGAATAGTTGTTCGTCATGGAAGCGCAATATTGCTTGGCATCGGCAAGCAGGCGATGGCGATTCATGCTCACCCCATCCCTACCTTTTAAAATACCAAGCATGCGTGCGTCGTCAGAAGAAGTAGCGGTGCGTGCGCTAAGAATAATATCAAAAACCGCCGCCGGATTCGCATGCCGAATGAGCATCTCCTTGCATCCACCCCAGGCAGGAACCAGACCAACATTCACTTCCACCAAACCGGGATAACTTTCTGCATACGCCTGAATTCCTGAACAGTGCAACAAAAGTTCGCATCCGCCCCCAAGCGCCATACCCGCAAGCGCGGCAACGGTAGGAAACGGCGCATATTTTAATTGCTTGAACACGTTCTGGCCACGACGGATGAATGCATCAATCGCCTGCCAGTCTCCACGCCGGGCATCATCCAGAAAATAGTGCAAATTCGCTCCGGCGGAGAAAAGGTCGGCATCAGTTGCAATCACCATTCCGGCAAAACTGCACCGCACTTTTTCAATGCTGCTTTCCAGCGCAGCAAATGCTTTTTCATCCCATACGTTCATTTTGGTGGCAAGCGAGAAACACGCGATCCCATCTCCCATATCCCACAGTCCGGCAGATTCATTTTGTAAAATAGGCGTGGCGCCGCGTTTTACATCCGCCACCATCAGCGTCCCTTGCGGACGAGAAAGAGGCTTATACCCCGCTGCCAGCGTCAACTGCTGTGGCGATGGCTGATTTTGATAAAAACTTCTGCCCTGCGCTTGTTGTAAAATGGGCGGAATGGGACGCCCTATTTTACGCACACGCTCAATAAACGCCTCCACGCCGATCTGATCCATCATCTCAAACGGGCCATATTTCCAATTGTAACCACTGCGCATAGCAGCGTCCACAGAGGCAATATCATCCGCTATTTCAGGGATAAGCGAAGCGGCATAAAGCAAGGTGCGGGAGAGCACAGCAAACGCGTATTGCGCGCCCGGATCATCTGCAGCCAGTAAATCGCGGATATTTTTTGCTTTTGCGCTGGCAAGCACGGGCTTCTCCTCCACCCGGTATGCGCCGCTGGCCAGATCCAGGCTTTCACGGATCTTGTTTTCGCCTTCCTTACGAATACGGGTAAATCCCCCCTTGCCTTTCCGGCCTGTGTATCCTTCTGCGATTACCTTTTTAATGATCTCCGGCTCGGCATTTAATTGACAGAACGCGTCGTCTTTCGGCAGCGTTGCGTGCATTTCTTTGGCGATAAGGAGCATCAAATCCAGACCAATCAGGTCATAAAGACCGAACACGCCGGTTTTAGGAATACCGACAGGCCGGCCAAGCACCGCATCGGCCAGTTCAATCGGAACCCGCATTTCCATTGCGATATTCAAACCCACCGTCATCCAATACACACCGATACGATTAGCAATAAACCCCGGAGTATCTTTGCACGGCACAATTTCTTTTCCCAAAAACTCATCTGCAAAACGGCAAATCCGCTCGAAACGAACCGGCGCCATCGCTTCGCTTTTTACCACTTCCAAAAGTCGCATGAAGCGCGGGGGATTAAAAAAATGCGTGATGCAGAAATCCGGCGCTATTGAAGCGGGAAGCCCTTCCATCAACTCATGAATAGGAATGGTGGAAGTATTGGAAGACACCACCGATCCGGGTTTACGCACGGCATCTATTTTACGGTAGACGGCTTGTTTTATATCCTTGCGCTCAATCACCGCTTCTATGATCCAATCGGCCTCATGCAGTAACGCCAGATCATCTTCCATATTGCCGCATGTCACCTGCTCAGCGCGCTGAGGCGAGAGAAAGGCTGACGGACTGGCCGCCAACATGCGCGCAACGGCTCCTTTGGAAAGCACATTCCTGTCCGGCGCATCGTCGGGCACAATATCCAATAATGTAACCTTAAGACCGGCATTGGCCGCATGCGCGGCAATGCCGCCGCCCATCACCCCAGAACCAAGCACGGCAACGTGGCGTATTTTTTCCATGAGTCCATTTCTCCCTGCAAACAGCAAACCATTTGCCTATACTTCGGAAATAACGAATAATCAATCATGTCTCTCTCCTTTTACAACAAAGGTTCACAGGAAAAATTCATGCAGAAACGGATTAGTTTGGCGCTGCAAGGCGGCGGATCGCATGGAGCTTACAGCTGGGGAGTGCTGGATCGTCTATTGCAGGAGGAACGACTCGCCATTGAGGGCATCAGCGGCACCTCTGCCGGCGCTATGAATGCGGCAGTGCTGGCCAATGGCTATATCAGCGGAGGACGGGAAGGCGCACGCGAAAAGTTAGAGGCATTCTGGAGCCGTGTCAGCGAAGCGGCCGTGTTCAGCCCCCTTTCAAGCAATCCTTTTTCGGAACTACTTACCGGCTGGAACCTAGATTACTCACCTTTTTATTATTGGGCAGATCTGCTGAGCAGGCTTTTCTCTCCCTATGACCTTAATCCAAGCAACTACAACCCCTTACGTGGAATACTGGAAGAAACGCTTGATATGAATTCCTTACGCGCCTGTAGCGTTATGAAAATTTTTGTGGCGGCAACGCATGTCGAATCCGGCCAGGCGCGCGTGTTCGGATGCGATGAACTCTCGGTGGACGCCTTACTGGCTTCGGCCTGCATACCATTTCTGTTTCAGGCGCAAGATGTAGAAGGGGATTACTACTGGGACGGCGGGTACATGGGAAATCCCGTTATCTGGCCACTCATCTACCACTGCAGCGGCGAAGATGTGCTGCTGGTGCAGATCAACCCCATTCATCGCGAAGGCGTGCCTACGCACGCGCTTGAAATTATCAATCGCTTAAACGAAATCACTTTTAATTCCAGCCTTATCGCCGAAATGCGCGCCATTCATTTTGTTTCGCGCCTACTTAAAGAAAAACGGCTCAGCCATGAGGCGTATAAGGATATTAAAATGCATCTGGTTTACTCACCGCTGGAACTGAAAAACTTAAATGCCTCCAGCAAAATGAATGCCAGCTGGGCGTTTTTTACTTATCTGCGCGATATCGGAAGAAAAGCAGCGGACGATTGGCTTAAAGAAAACTGGGAGAATATCGGCATACGTTCCACGGTGGATATTCAGGAAAAATTCCTTCGCGGACCGGTTAGAAAAATGGAAAAAGCGATTAAGAAGGCGCAAGGATAGCGCATGCATCTTCCGCCGCTAAGAGAGGTGATTACCCGTTTTGGACTGGATGCGCGCAAATCACTTGGCCAGCATTTTTTGCTCGATGAGCGCATCACCCGCAAAATTGTTAAAGAGGCGCGTATTCATCAGGGAACGCATATCGTTGAGGTTGGCCCCGGCCCCGGCGGATTAACCCGCGCGCTTTTAGAGTCCGATGCAGCGCATATTTACGCTATTGAAAAGGATGCGCGTTGCGTGGAAGCGCTGCAAGAACTCCAGTCGGAATCCAAAGGCCGTTTAAGCGTGATTGCTGAAGATGCGCTCACATTCGACTGGCGCAGCATTCCCGCGCCCCGGCAGGTGGTGGCAAACTTGCCTTATAATGTTGGTACGTTATTGCTGTTGCAGTGGCTGGACGCTATATACGCCGCAAAACGAGAGCAGAACGCAGAGGCGTTTTTTACTTCGCTTACTTTAATGTTTCAAAAAGAAGTGGCCGAACGCATTATTGCGGAGCCGGACACAGGCGAATACGGTCGCTTGTCGGTAATCACGCAATGGCTTTGCGAAACCGCCTGGTTATTCGACTTACCACCCGGCGCTTTTTCGCCGCCGCCCAAAGTAACGTCTTCTGTGGTTACTTTAATTCCTCATGATAAACCATTATTTTCATGTGATAAACATTCATTAGAAAAAACATTGGCCGCAGCCTTCAACCAGCGCCGCAAAATGCTGCGCGGGAGCTTAAAGTCGCTCGGCATGGATACGGAAGCGCTGCTGGAAGCCGCGGGGATCGACGGCACACGCCGCGCCGGGACGTTGAATGTGGAGGAGTTTTGCCGGTTGGCAAATTGCTTATATAACAAACCCGTCTCTCAACTTTATGAGGTAAGGTAAAATCAACGGATTACAACTATTCATCGACTTCCGAACCACGTGCAATGGAGGAAGTCGGTGAACGTTTTTCCCTGTATTATTGAACGAAAATCCCTGGAGTCAAACCAACTCTTGACGTGCGATAGGTATCATTGTTATGGCAGGCGGCGGCTGGAGAATTTTCTGCCAGATCGGCAATGGTTTTCTTATCAATGCAGCAAAAGCCTTCATGCCGTTTGGCGTAAGGCATCATGGGATCGGTGAAGTCACGGCAATCGGAAATAATCCCATCGGATCCGTTTTTTGCCAAAAACGCCATGAACTCTTTCAAGGGCATTCGTTCTTCCATCATCCCGCCCGTTGCGTAGAAAATATGGTATGGCTGAAAGCTGCGGCGGAAAGCAAGATAGGTTATATCGTTGACCACCACATGATGCCCCCGCAGGTCAATTCCGCATTCGTTGGCAAGCCCGTACAATGCCGGAAGCCTGGCATTATAATTTTCTGTAGAAAAACTGATAATTCTATTGGGAACCACCACCTCTCCTTGCGAGGGGGCGCGATACACAAGCAATGTGACCGTCAGCGCAGCGGTTGCCGAGCCGATAAATATCACGCCAAGCAGATGCGTATGCTTTGGCCAGGGCTTGTGGACGCCAAAACTTAAAATAGCCATCAGCAATATTAGCGGAATTTCTAAAGCCCCGCAGTAGAAGGGGCGAACTTTAGTCTGGAAAACAAACAACGCGCCGATAACAATCAGTAAACTCAGAGCCAAGCTGTTGCATTGCTCTTGCAGCGGCGTGAAAGAGCACCGGCTGTATAGGCGCTGATAGAGTATCTTCGCTGCATGACCTGCCATGGCATAAAGCATCATGAATCTGATTAGAAACGCAATGCTGGCGAATATTAGAACCACCATAGAAAGCGCGGCGCTCGGCAGAGGAACGGGGTTTACCCAATTACTCTTTAGCTGCACCAGCGATAAATCCATGATATGGGCAAAGGCGAAGTCCCCCAGAACCTCGCTTAAAAAGGCCCGGAAATCCGTGTAAATGAGATGGAAAGGAAACTGTCTACTGGCGATATAGTCACGCATAGCGCCGGAGTCCGGGCATGCAAGGCGCTGGATCCAGAATGTATGGGAAAGCAGGAACAGGGCGGAAACAAGGCATACAAACAGCAGCGCGCGTTTTCGGCAGCCTAGCGCTCCTATTATCAATATCCAGCCGGCGACTCCAAACAGCGGCAGAAGCGCCACCGCCTTTGGGTGAGCGTAGCCTGTCTGTAGCGCCGTAGTGAGGAAGAGAATAATCCCGCAGCAATACCATACAGGCTTGCCCATCATAAGCGGCGCGTAGAGCGCCAGCGCAACGACAATACTCACGGCGAGCACCAGGGATTGTTCCGGCCTTGCAAGAAGGAGCATGAGGAAATCGGCATCGAAACTAAAAACACCCAGTATCAGGGCGCTCGCATATGAGAGTTGTCGCCATCGAAGTTGAAAAATACGTTTGATTATTAGCAACCACAACGCAAGCCATGTAAATAACTTAACCAGCGCGATGGCTCGAAAATCGAATGGATGATCCAGCGGAGTGTAAATAACATGATTAATCCATGCCGGAAGAAACCATAACCATGGTAAAGGGCGGCTATACGCGCTTTCTCCGCATTGGGGGTATATGTAAGTTATATTGTAACGATCAAGAAAAGCACGGTGGTTAGGATAGCTTTGCGCTATTTCATCGGTTTGGATAGGAAGTAAGAAACCGAAATAGAGCAAAGCAACGCCGGCAATTATCGTAAAAAAAATGGAAAATCGCCATAAGACGTTGCCGGTGCGAACGCTTCCATTGCAAGCTCGCTCTGTGTCAATCATAAATCAACCATCGTATACCTATCGCACGTCAAGAATTGCTTTTCTTCACAGGCGGATGTATCGCCAACTAATACAATGAAAAATCTCGAAATGTCCATAAGTATCCCGTCGTTTTTTCCCTGTATCATTGAACGAAAGTCCTTGGAATAAATCCAACTCTTGACGTGCGAT
>CAZRJZ010000030.1:0-9004 GCA_964600465.1 uncultured Rickettsiales bacterium | reverse complement strand
TGAACTCAGACGGCACGGGCTATCTGGCCCAGCGCACCATGGCCTGCCGCAGCGTGGCGGCGAGTTCGCTTTCCAATTCCCTGATTAAATCTGCGTCGTCCTTGGGGTCAAGCAGGCCGGGGGTCGAGATGCGCACGCCAGAGACGAGTTCGCCGTTTTCATCGAGCGCAAAGGAAAGGAGCGCTGCGCCGTCATCGCGCAGGCGGCGGCGGGTTTTGATAACGCCGCCATCGGCGGGAATGAGCGAGGCGCCATCTACTGCAATATAGCCAGCTTGCACTTTTCCTAGCACCGAAGCCTCATTTTTTTCCAGCAATATCACTGCGCCGTTGAATGCTTCTACGGTTTCTTTCACGCCAAGTTTGCGTGCAAGTTTGGCGTGCTCATGTAGGTGTCGTGCCTCGCCGTGCGTGGGAACGGCGATTTTAGGGCGTATCAAGGCATACATGCGCTGGAGTTCCTTTTGCCCCGGGTGGCCGGATACATGAATAAAGAAATCTTTATCCGTAATGACTTCAATTCCTTTACGCGTGAGCTGATTGACCGTCCAGTTGATGGCGGTTTCATTGCCGGGAATTTTACGCGAAGAATAAATCACCGTATCGCCGGGAGAGAGGCGTAAGGATTGGTGCTCGTCGCGCGCGATGCGGGTAAGTGCCGCCCTGGGTTCGCCCTGGCAGCCGGTGCATAGGATCAGCACATCCTGACGCGGGAGATTCATGGCTTCGCGGTCGCCGATGAAGTCATACTCATCCGTTAAGTAACCCGCTTCCTGCGCGGCTTCCACCATTCGCCACATGGAGCGGCCCGCGAGCGCCACCACGCGCCCTGCCGCATGGGCTGCTTCAATGATGGTTTTTAAGCGCGCCACATTGGAGGCGAATGTGGTGCACACCACACGGTATTTGCAACGCATAATAAGGTTGGTTAAATGCTCTCTGACGGTTTCTTCTGAACCTGACTCGCCGTCGACGAAGACGTTGGTGGAGTCGCATACCATGGCTAAGATGCCGGTATCACCATAGGCCTGGAGTTTATCGTAGTCTGAAATTGCGCCTACGAGTGGTTGTTCATCAAACTTCCAGTCTCCGGTGTGCATTACGGTTCCTGCATCGGTGGTGATGGCAACGGCTTGCATTTCCGGGATGGAATGCGTGATCCCAATTAAATCCAGCGAAAATGGCCCAAGAGAAAATTTCTCTTCCCCTGGAGCAATGATATGGATCACCGGTTTCTTGCCCGCGCCCATTTCCGCGACTTTGCGCTTTAGAAGTGCGCCGGTAAAGGGGGTGGCATAAATGGGGCACTCCAGCTCACGCCATAAATAAGGCACGGCGCCTAAATGATCTTCATGCGCGTGGGTGAGCACTAATCCAAGCAGGTCGGCTTTGCGTTGCGCAATAAACTCGATGTCCGGCACCATGACATCGACTCCTGGCAGATGATCCTGTGCAAAGCCGATGCCGCAATCGACCATGAGCCATTTCCCATGGATGGTGTAGAGGTTTAAGTTCATGCCGATTTCGTTGGATCCGCCCAGCGGCACAAATAACAATTGATTACGATATTTTGAAAAATCGAAGCTCATTGGTCTCTCTAATACTTCTTGCGCAATAGCGGAGAAGGAAATTTAACGATTCAACTTGTACATTTCTTTCAGACCCCAAACCGTCAGGTCAGGCTCCACATGCCCAATAACAGAAGCGGACTCCGCATATAACCCGGCAAGCCCCCCCGTTGCAATGACTTTCGCATTATGCCCCAGCTCCTCTCGGATACGTCCCACAATTCCCTCGATGAGGCCGATATAGCCGTAATAAATGCCCGATTGCATGGCAGATACCGTGTCAGCCCCAATGGCAGCGGCGGGTTTTGCGATGGAGATGTTAGGCAGTTTGGCCGCGGCCTGCTGGAGCGCGTGCAATGAGAGGTTGACTCCCGGTGCAATGACCCCACCGATATAGTCTCCGCTTGCATTAATAACATCGAAGGTGGTGGCGGTGCCAAAATCAACAATAATAAGGGCTTGACCGTATTTTTTCCATGCAGCATAGGCGTTGACCAGCCGGTCCGCTCCCAGCTCCGAAGGGCGGGGAAGGCTGACGCGGATGCCGCTTTTTACGCCTTCTTCGCCAATCACCAGCAGGCTGGTGCCGAAATAACGCTTGGAGAGTTGTTTGAGTTCAAATACCGCCTGCGGTACTACGGAGGCCAAAACAGCCGCCTTAATGAGTTTTGGAAAGATTTTCTCCATTTCCATCAGTTGAATCAGCCAGATAGCGTACTCATCGGCAGTGCGGTGCGCGTCTGTGCTGATGCGCCATTGCCCACGCAACGTGTCTGCGTCATAAACGGCAAAAACAATATTGGTATTGCCGGCATCTATCGCGAGTAGCATAAGCATTCTCTCCTTTAAATATGGGCTTAAGGCTTGGGCAATGATGATGGAAAAGTCAACGTTTTTGGCTTAAATTGCTAAGAAGCATGCAGAAAAAACTGGCCTGGATCACAAGAATTGCGTACGAATACGCATTATGACGGAATTTCCACTGCTTTTTCTTGGCGTACTTATCGGATCCGGCTCACAGCTTTTGCTGAAGGCGGGCATGAACCGTATTGGGACATTCCAGTTTACGCTTGCCAACCTGTGGCCCGTATTTTGGCAGGTGAGCGCCAGTCCTTATATTATATTGGGGACTTTAGGTTTTGTGCTTGGGCTGGTCATATGGCTGATGGTGCTTTCACGCACGGAGATCAGTGTGGCCTACCCGATGATGAGCATCGGTTACATCATTACCTCGGTGGGCGCCTATTACTTCTTTCAGGAAAATTTAAGCCCTTTGCGTATTGCGGGTATTGTGAGCATTATGTTTGGGGTTTATCTCATTAGCCGTAGCGCTTAAGCGGCGTTGGAAAGTCTTTCAGGCTTTTCGCTTAGCGCCAAAAGGCAGCCATGCGCCGGCGCGTATGACGTTATCAATGCGGCGCTGCAGGAATGCCCAGGTATCGGCGCGGTCTTCTGCGGCATCGTTTAGCCAGCGCAGTAATGTGACGGAGTAGACGTTGGCGAGTAAAAACCGTTTGCTGTACCAATTGAAATCAACGCTTTTGTCTCCGGCAAGCCGCCAGATGGCATCTACGGTGCGATGCAAGTTGCGCAACCCACGCGCGGCGTGCCAGGGTTGAAAATAAAGATGCACGCTCGCACGTAGCGCTTCCCGGTGAAAGATATGCTGCTCTAGGCGCAGCTTTATTAGAGCGGCAATGCGTTCACGGATTTTCATCTCGCCTAAAGGGAGCAGCGCCGCTTCGCGCTCCATGCCGAGATCCGCTTCCTGGCTCCAAAATTCTAATGCATCCATGACGCCGCTAGGAAACACTCGGGCAATCTCGCCGGGTTTCAGGCCCGTTTTCAGCGCCGCGCTCTCAAGCGTTCCCTCCGTCCAGCCCTCAAAAGGCACGTTGGGGAGTGCATGCGTGAGGATGTTGCGAGCGGTTTCTTGCTTATCCATGAGGACATGCTCTCTACGCCACGAACTCGCGCGCCGGCGTAGCGCCGGAAGGAGATTGTTTTTCGGAGGCGGCGGACGGGGCGGTGTCTAACAGTTCTTCGATACGTTCTAACAGTTCATAGCCGCTATCTTGGATGTGGCGGAGGTATTCCGTGTATTGCGCGTTACCGATGGATCCGAAAATGCCGCTTTCCATCATCTGCGTAAACCCAATGATTGCGTTGAGCGGCGTACGCAGGTCATGACTGATTTCGCTGAGCGCCATAGCGCGCGCATGCGAGGCAATCTCCGCCTTCAGCGCTTCTTTCTGCTGCTGAGAGATTTCCACCATTTGCGTGCTGATCTCACTTAGCATTTTCTCCAGCTCTGCAGAAGGGACGGCATTGGAATTGGTTTTTACACGGTCAGCAGAGGAACCCTTAGACGAAACGCTGCCTAACAGAGAATCGATCACCCGGACGGACAAGTCACCGTAAAGCCGCCACCACATGCTTACCGCCCCTCAGTTGAATGCGCTGTTGCCAAAATGTCTATTCCCGCTTTAGTGCCTTCAAATACCTACCGTAACTCCATGCGTTTTTACGGAAAAATTACAATTGATGCATCAGCAATCTAGAGCTATTCGGTCGATGGATGCAATTAAAATAAGTGTTGTTGCATAAATACAATAACCACAATGACGCGCACTATTATTTCAGGAGTGGATCCAGCTTTCCCGTCTGGTCCAGCGCTTGTAAATCGTCAAACCCGCCTACATGGAAATCGCCAATGAAAATTTGCGGCACCGTTTTTCTGCCGCCGGACCTTTCCATCATTTCCGTCTGCAACGCCGGATCATGCGTGATATCTATTTCCTGGATGCCGCCGCTTACGCCTTTTTGCTTAAGAAGCGCTTTAGCGCGTGTGCAGTAAGGGCAGTAGTCTTTGGTGTAGAGGGTGATGGAAGGCATGGGTTATTTCCTTGAGAGGTGCAAAATTTACTCGGCCTCATTGTAAGTGAGATCGCCAAGGGAGGCAATGCGGTTGGTGCAGGCGGAGGAATATTTACGTATAATTAACCATAACGCACTAGGTTGAGTGACCAGTGTCTTTTTGAGACAGTTTCTGCATCCCGCTTACCAGCCGAGGCTTTATGAAAAATCTTAGTATCTCCACGCGTCTTTCCTTGAGCGTTGCGCTGTTTGTTATCCCTTTAGCGCTGCTGCTTTATTTCTATGTCGGTGAGATTACTAAACAGATCGATTTCGCCGTGCAGGAAAAGCAGGGAAATACTTACCTCAGACCGCTCGTGAAAATATTGGCGGGCTTGAACGGGCATCAAGATGCAACCCTTCAGGCAAGTCTGGACGAGAAAAAAGGCGCCGCGGCGCGTGCCGCCGCTGCGGATGTTGTGGAGCAGGGCTTGAAAGAACTGGATGCCGCTCAAGCCAGCTTAGGCGTAAGTCTGCAATTTACTGAAAGTGGTTTGAAAAGCCGTAACCGTGGGCAGTACACGATTGAAGCGCTTAAAGACAAGTGGCGCGCGATTACTTCTGCTCCTTCCGCTGATACTGCAATATATCAGGCGGCCATTGCCGATGTGAAGGCGATGATCGCCCATGCAGGCGATATGTCCAATCTGATCCTTGATCCCGATCTGGATAGTTACTACACCATGGACGCAACGCTCCTGGCGTTACCACAGTTGCTCGGGCGTGTTGGGCAAATCAACGCGACGATGATTCCCGTTTTGCAGGCGCGTGACTTCTCGGACGCAAATAAAGCGCAGGCCGGCACATTTAGCGCCATGATCAATGAGTCCGATACGGGCCGTGCGTTGGCGGACATGGATACCGCATTTAATGAAGATGCGAATTTTTATGGCGCCAGCGCTACTTTAAAAGCGAATGTGCAGCCAAAGCTGGATGCGTATAAGGTGGCGAGTGATGCGTATGCCGCATCACTGCAAGTGATGGCCGGCAGTAACGCAGGAAGTGCATCATCTGATGATTTGCTAAAAAAATCAGGTGCGTTGATTGACTCTACTTACCGGCTCTGGGTTGCTGCGGTTGATGAGCTGGATATTCTGCTCGACAAGCGTATCGAGAGTTTCACTTCTGCCCGTAATGCGACCTTACTGGAGGCCTCTGCGGCAATTACCCTGGCGTTTGCCTTCTTCTGGGATGTTAAGCGCAGCATTCGCCATCCGTTGATGCGGTTGCAGGCGGCGATGCTTAAAATCGCCGACGGTGAGATGGGCACTCAAGTGCCCTGTCTGGATTTAAAAGACGAGCTGGGCGATATGGCGCGTACGTTGGAGATCTTTAAAGAAACCTCCATTGAAGCCGAGAAAATGAGCGAGGAGAAGAAATGGGAAGACCAGGCGAGGCTCGCTCGTCAGGCCAAAGTGGATGAGCAAATCAGGCGCTTCCAAAGCACGGTTGGGGGGTTGTTGAGAGAGGTATCCGACGCTGCCGACGTGATGAATAAAATGGCGGGTTCTTTGATCCGGTCTACAGACAGCTCATGCGAAAAAGCGTCTGCTGCTGCGTCGCTTACGCAGGAAGTTACCATGAATGTGTCGACCGTTGCCGCGGCGGCTGAAGAGCTTTCCTCCGCGATTAACGAGATATCCGCCCAAGTGGCGCGCTCAACGGGCGTTACGGGAGAGGCTGTTTCAAGGACGCAGGAAGCAGATGCGGCGGTGCACGCGCTTGTGAGCGTTTCGCAGCGCATCGGCGAGATTATCAGTTTGATTGAAAATATCGCCGGGCAGATTAATTTACTGGCGTTGAACGCGACCATCGAGTCGGCGCGCGCCGGTGAGGCGGGTAAGGGGTTTGCGGTTGTGGCAGCTGAGGTTAAAAATCTCGCAACGCAGACGGGTAAAGCCACGGAAGAGATCACCGCGCAAATTACGGAGGTGCAGAAAGTGGCTGACGGGGTGGTGCGCGCTCTTACGCATATCGATGACTCAATTAAGCAGGTCAATAATATCACCACCACCATTGCTGCGGCAGTGGAAGAGCAGGGCGCAGTAACGCAGGAAATTGCCATGAATATCAACAAAACTTCCAATCAGGTGCGGCAGGTGTCGGGCAATGTGGGCGAGGTAAATCAAATCGCGAATAATACTACGGCGGATGCGCGCGAGGTGCTGACTGCCGTGCAGGATTTTTCGGCGCGTTCGCAAAGCTTGCAGTCGGAGGTAAGCAGCTTCTTGGAGCAGATTACGAAAGCGGCTTAACCCGGATGGCTTAAACCTCTTCGGATACGCGCACGTCCACCAGTTCGGCGCCTGGAAAATGCTCCATAACGCTGCTGACCAGCGGATGTTCGGCCGCTTGTCGGTGCTCATGGGCGCGCTTGTCTGCGTGCTGTTCTTCTACTGTTTTAGCGCCTGGCGTATCGGAGAGGATTATTTTCCAGTTGCTTCCTGTCCATTCGCTGAGCAGCTGCCCAATGCGTGAGGGAAAGTCGCGCGCGATCATGCCGCCTTTCATATGGAGTTCTATTCTGCCTTGCTCGAATGCGATCAGTGAGGCGAATTGCCTTAGCTGGCTGGCAAGCAGCGCCTCTTTCTTCTGCTCAAACAGCGTAATGACCTGTGCGAAATCGCTTATGGTCAATAGCGGAGCTGGGGGCAGGGACGTGGCGGAGTTTGTTGCCGGGGTTGCTGCGCTCGATGCAGGTGCTGTACGCCGCGCTGCCTGAATGGCTTCTGCGGGGGTGGGGAGTTCTGCTGCATAAGCAATGCGCGCCAGGATCATTTCTCCTGCGGCGAGTGCAGACGGCGCCTGGCGGATCTCGGTTAGTCCTTTCAGCAGCATTTGCCACAGCCGCGCAAGGGCGGGTAAAGAGAGTGCTGTTGCCATCCTACCTGCTTCTACACGCTCATGCTCAGAAAAGGCCTGGTCTTGCGTTGCTTCCGGCACCAACTTTATTCGCGTGATAAAATGCGTGAAATCCAGCGCATCTTGAATAATGAGCGCCGGGTCTGCGCCTTGCTCATAACTCTTTCGGAAAGCGGACAATGCCGCGCCAACATCGCCTGACAAAATATCACGCAGCAGTTGCAATGTCTGAGAACGGTCAGCCAACCCAAGGAGCGTGCGTATTTCTGCCGCGCTAATGGCATTGGAGCTGCCTGTGTGATGCGCAATGGCGCGATCGAGCAGGGAAAGCCCATCGCGCACCGATCCTTCTGCGGCAATGGAAAGCAATGTCAGTGCTTCTTTCTCGATGACAATATTCTCTTCTCCCGCAATCCGTTCTAGATGCGCCGCTAAACTCTGCGTATCCAGTCGACGCAAATCAAAACGCTGGCAGCGCGAGAGAATGGTGACCGGAATTTTCCGCGACTCGGTGGTGGCGAAAATAAATTTCACATGGGGTGGCGGTTCTTCCAGCGTTTTCAGCAGCGCGTTGAAAGCGCTGGTGGAGAGCATGTGCACTTCGTCGATGATATAAATTTTATGGCGCGCAGAGGTGGGAAGGTAGCGTACGGTTTCGATTAAATCGCGTATATCGCCTACGCCAGTGTGGCTGGCTGCGTCCATTTCCACCACATCCGGGTGGCGGTCTGCTGCGATCATGGTGCAATTGCTGCATATGCCGCACGGATTAATAGTAGCCTCGCCTTTGCCGTCTGGCCCAATACAGTTAAGCGCGCGCGCGATGATGCGCGCTGTAGTGGTTTTTCCAATACGCCGAATACCCGTGAGCAGGAAGGCGTGCGCTATGCGACCCGTTGTGATGGCGTTGGAAAGCGTACGTACCAGCGTTTCCTGCCCAACGAGATCAGCGAAGGTGGCAGGGCGGTATTTGCGGGCAAGAACGCGGTATTCCACTTGGTTTAAGTGCCTTATGTCTGACGCCTTGTTGCAGGCACAAGGCACTGATCACAAAGCACTTTAATTTTAAGGACTGGCGGTGACCCGGCGCCCACGCTGACGGCTGCTTCCTCCCGGACCTGACCGGATTAGGCGCAAGCCACCGTCCACCACCAGCCTCGGAGGATTATGGAGTCTTATTGCCGTAGTTTCAAGCCTTAAAAAACACCAGGAACTTATTAGTCGGCAATATAACGCGCCGACGGTTGCAATCACGCTACCGTAGTTTTTTCATCCACCCAAAAGAGCAGCCCATTCCAGCCTGCTCCTTGCAGCGATTGCGCTAAGGTGAAGCCTGTTGCAACATGTGCATTAATCACGTCTGCTTCCAGCCATGGTAAAATACCACTCAGGAGTAATAGTCCGTTTTTTTGCAATAATTGCCGCGCCGTGTAGGCGTACTTAATGTGCAACTCTGCCAGTATATTGGCCACAATCAGGTCATAGGGAGCGGTGGTGGTAATGAGCGGGTGGGAGTATCCTTCGCTCCGCACTACCTGGATGCGTTTCTCGAACCCATTTTCCTGCACATTTCCTCGGCATTCCTCTACTGCAAGAGCGCTGATGTCGGCGGCGGTAATTAGGGTGTTTTGCCATAAACGTGCGCAGATTAAGGAAAGT
>CAZRJZ010000029.1:0-9058 GCA_964600465.1 uncultured Rickettsiales bacterium | reverse complement strand
CCTCCCGCATCCCGCCGTGCTGGAGATGTACCGCGAAGAACTGGCCAACATTCAGCAAAAGCCGGTAGCGGAGTTGACATTAGACGACTTGGAAGAAACGGGACGCCCAAAAGATAAAGGCGGCAAAGGCGTGATTGCCATTGAGAAATCCCTCGGGCTTATCGAGGAACAGGAAAAAGTTGGCGTATGGTCGCAGCTTGCCACCACGGGCGCTATGATCGGCGTCCTTGGTCTGGTGCTGGCCGCTCCGGGCGTGGTGGAATACCTGCCCACCGTGGGCAAGGAAACAATGAACGGCGTGGTTGCCGTGGTCGCCGGAGCTTCCGGGCTATTTTATAACGAGCTGGCAAAAGTTATAGAGACGGTCTGCAATATTGTTTTTGGAATAGACGACAAAAAAACCGTAACCCGCGATGTACGCGAAATTGCCGACCAGGTGGGATTGGGGGGCAGGGTCTCTTCTACGCGCGTATTTGGGGTCTTTGTGGAAGCCAACCCTTCGCTTCAAAATGAAATTAAGGAAAGATACGGAGATGACTACTTTGACCTGACCATTGCCCAAAAACGCAAGGCCGTGAAGGCGTACGATGAGCAATATCAGCTCTATCAACTCACCGAAGACATCAATACCGGGTGCATTAATCCGCCGGAGCTGGCGTTTTTAGCCTATGGCCAGCATTCCGGCCTGTCGCGCTGTGCACAAGCCCCGGCGGTGTTTAGCGGAGAATCCGAGCAGCGCACCCCGGCAGCACGGGTTGGCCGCTTGATTCCCGATGCAAGGCGACAGCCTTCTTCCAATATGCTAGGAACAGGAGAAGAACGGCATATGGTATTCAATGCGCCGGCTAGAGGATCTCTGTTTGCCGACCGCCTCAAGGCTGAAGATCGCGAACTTCCGGCGATAGTGATCTAAACCTCTCCTGGCTGCCGGGGGACGTTAGCTCTAGGTAAAAAGACTGCCCCTGCGTTCTGCATATCAGGAGGCGGAAAGGCCTAATACCGATAGCCTTCCGGCTTGAAGGGGCCGCTTTGGCTGACGCTGATATATTCCGCCTGTTCTTTGGTAAGCTTAGTGAGTTTAACGCCAAGCTTATCCAAGTGGAGTGCCGCCACTTTTTCATCCAGCGCTTTAGGCAGAACATATACCTTGTTCTGGTATTTTTTGGAATTATTCCATAGCTCGATTTGCGCGAGCACCTGGTTGGAGAAGCTGGTGGACATCACAAAACTCGGATGCCCCGTTGCGCAGCCTAAATTGACCAGCCGGCCTTTCGCCAGGAGCACCAGACGTTTTCCGTCAGGGAAAGTAATTTCATCTACTTGCGGCTTAATTTCTTTCCACGTCATGTTTTTCAAGGCGGCCACCTGAATTTCCGAGTCAAAATGGCCGATGTTGCAAACAATAGCGCGGTCTTTCATTTTACGCATGTCTTCCAGCGTAATAACATCGACGTTCCCTGTAGCGGTTACAAAAATATCGCCTATTGCGGCGGCTTCTTCCATGGTGGTAACCTGATAGCCCTCCATAGCGGCCTGGAGTGCGCAAATAGGGTCAATCTCGGTTACAATCACGCGTGCCCCCTGGCCTTTAAGGGCATGGGCACACCCCTTGCCTACATCGCCGTAGCCGCATACCACCGCGACTTTGCCCGCAAACATGATATCCGTGGCGCGCTTTAACCCATCCGGCAGAGATTCGCGGCAGCCGTAGAGGTTATCGAATTTGGATTTGGTCACCGAATTGTTTACGTCGATTGCGGGGGTTTTGAGCGCGCCCACTTTCACCATTTCATGTAAGCGGTGCACGCCGGTAGTGGTTTCTTCGGAAATGCCGCGGATGTCTTTTAAGAGTTCAGGATATTTCTCGTGCACTACTTTGGTGAGATCTCCGCCATCATCCAGAATCATGTTCGGGGTCCAGCCATTAGGGCCATGAATGGTTTGCTCCACGCACCAGTCATATTCCTCTTCCGTTTCCCCTTTCCAGGCGAATACGGGAATCCCAGCCGCTGCAATCGCCGCCGCTGCCTGATCCTGCGTGGAGAAGATATTACAGCTGCTCCAGCGTACTTCCGCGCCGAGCGCTGTGAGCGTTTCAATCAACACCGCCGTTTGAATCGTCATGTGCAGGCAGCCTGCAATACGGGCGCCCTTGAGAGCCTGCTGCTTTGCGTATTCTGCGCGGATGCTCATTAACCCAGGCATTTCGGTTTCCGCCAGTGAGATCTCGCTACGTCCCCAGTCTTTGAGCGTAAGGTCGGCAACTTTGTAATCGGAGAAAGGGGCGTTTGGTGTTTTGGCAAGGGCGGACATGGGAAACCTCATCTAGGTGGAAGAGTAAAAACAAAGGCTGGAGCCTAAAGAGGGTTTCAACACCTGACAAGCAAAAAGCGAGACTCCATATAATGAGGTCGCGACAAGAAAGCTCGAATTGCATGACATCGGGAACCGCAAGCGCTACACTTCCACAGCAACCCGTTATTCTCATTCTTCTCAGGCCCATGTCTTTTAAAACGATAACCGCCGTGATCGTGACCTGTAACCCGCCTGACGGGTTAGAGACCCGTATTAACGCTATACTCGAACAGGTTAATACGGCGATCATTGTTGATAACGCCTCTGAGGAAGTAACGCAGTATCTCCTGAAATCTGTGCAAAAGAAACACCCGGAACGACTGCAATGTATTTGGAACGCAAGCAATATCGGACTCGCGGCAGCGCTTAATCAAGGCATACGACGCGCCAAAGAAAACAACGCCGGATGGATTTTACTGCTCGACCATGATAGCACCCCCGCCCCCGGAATGATTACCGCCATGGCAAATGCCTATACAGCTTATTCTGACCCGCGCCAGGTAGCAATTCTTGCCCCTCAGATCCATGATGAAGCCGTGGCCACCGCTACCCGCTACCTGGTGCTCGAAGGCGCACTGGGATTCCGGCGCATTGTGCCCTCTAAGGCCGTACATGACGATATTGCCGTGGTCATTACTTCCGGAAGCCTAGTGAGTGCGGATATATTCGATGATGTTGGACTGATGCCTGAGCATTTCTTCATTGACTACATTGATTACGACTTCTGCCTGCGGTTACAGTCACGAAAATACCGTATTTTACTGGTGCGCGACGCGGTTTTGCAGCACCGTTTAGGCCAGAAAACGGCCCATTTGGGTAGAACCGTCATTGCTTCCAACCATCGCGCCGAAAGAAAATACAGTATTTTCCGCAACCGGATATGGTTGTGGAAACGCTATGGCCTGGCCTATCCGGGCTTTGTAATTCACGATAGCCTGGCCGCAGGCTTGGAACTATTACGCGTGATATTTTTTGAGCAATCCAAGCCCTCTAAAATTAATGCTATTTTAAAGGGAATTGTGGCAGGGATCGGCCGGGAGCCAAGGAGATAGCGTTATACTAATTCGCAATCAATATATTGATTGCGTTACGCTGGCTGCGCCGCGCAAAACCGCCGCTTTCGGCGACGGTTTTGATACCATTTCTCGATGTATTGATCGAGAAATAGTATTACTCTAAGGGAATATTGCCATGCTTATTCCATTCATCCAATTTTTTAATCCGCTCTTCTACAAAAACGCGCATAAATTTTAGATCTTTATCGGTAATTTCTTTAGCGTTTTTGCTAATCACCTCCATGATCTTCAGCGCATCCTCCATTTCTCCGCGTTTCTCATAGACCACCGCAAGCATTTGCTGTGCCCAGGCGGGAACATCCGGATCGAGCAAGGGCCTGGCCACTTTGAGCGTCAGCGGTTCGTCTTTCAGCTTATGGGAGGCCAGATAGATACACTGAACAAGCCACCACCATTTTTTCTTCACATCACGCATGGAATGAGCGTAAAGGTAGTCAACGATATAGCGCACATCTTCGGTGCGTTGGCTTTGGCCGAAATAATAGGACGCCAGCGCCGGGATCATGTCGGATTTGGTATTTAATCCGTCCAGTAAGGCAAACCAGCGCGAAAGTTTAGAAAAATCATAATCTTTAAGAGCGGTAACGCGCCCGAAGGTATCTCCGAAGTTCTGGAGCGTCAACGCAAGGAGACGGAAATACAACTCCTCGCTGCCCATAGAAATAGCTTTTACCGCTTCTAAACGCGGCACGTTAGGCACAATGGTAAGGTCGGGCTTATAAGGACGCGCCTGCCACCAGTAAGAGGCCTGCAGCGCCAGCAGAAGACCAAAGGCGACGTATACCAGGTTGATCCTGCGAGAGATAACCATATCAAAACTGCTTGCGCCTGAAGTCAATGATGGACGCAAATATCAGTATAGGGATATAAATGGTTCCTTGCGCCAATATCAACCACCAATCGTGCGAGGCTTTCAGCCCGTAGACCAGCCAGTCGCTTTTGGTAAAAAGATCCAGTCTTGGCATCACCACAGAAGTAAGTTTAAGCAAGAACTTAAGAAATGCATATTTGCCGTTTAAGATAACCGCATCGGAAGTCATGACAAAGTAAACCATCACGCGCGCGAGCATATAAAATCCCAGCGTGGAAATAACCGAGCTCACCGCGCTTTTAAGCACCAGTGCGGCAAAAAGCGCCATCGCCACCACCAGTAACGATTCTAGCAGCAAGCTTAAACTCCACCATGCATAGCCGTCCCAATCAAGCGCGCCGATAAAGGCGATAACGCCCATAGTGGGAAGAACCAAAAACAGCCCCACCAGCGCAAAGCCGCACCAATGATCAAAGACCAATTGCGCACGCGACAAGGGACGCGAGAGCATCACGTCTATTTCCTTGGTGTCAAACGTGTTACGCACATGGAAACACACAAAAACGATTAGCCCAATCATCAAAATAAAGCGCGCTGTCTCGGCGGCGAACACCAGCGTCATTTCCTGCTCTTCTAAAAAGGCCGTACTCCCCAAAACAGCGGATAACAAGGCCGCAATCACAACCGCTAACAGTAATCCGGTGAATAACCGGTCACGTAGAGCGCACAAGAGAATATAGCGGACATTGGTTTTAAGCATTATTGATTAGTCTCCAGCGGCCTTGGATCATGGGTGAATTTTTCGTACAGCGCCCTATCGGCATTTGGCACGTTGCCACGGCTGTCAATGATAGTCGCACGGATAAAAATCACAAGCTCCTTGGTTTTGTTATTGCGATCCAGTCCCTTGAACAGATTCCCTACGATAGGCACTTCGTTCAGCCCAGGCGTCCCTCTCTCGGTATTTTCAGACTTATCTTCCATCAAGCCGCCAATAACCATTACCTGGGAACTTTTAAGCTTCAAAATAGAATCCAGCTCACGCACTTCAACTACCGGCACTTTACTCTCCAGGTTTTTCAACGCCGGCGTTTGCGCCACTAAATACGCCACAGCGGGATCGTTTACATACGTCGTAACACGCGAGAGAGTTGGGCGCACGTTTAAGGTGACTTCATTAGTGTCCAGATTGATAGACGGCATCATGGTCAGAATAATTCCTATCGGAACCGTTTTGATCTCACTGGTAACATTGGTCTCGGTAGTAGTGCTTGTGCCCGTGCTGGTTTGCTTATCGATTTTAAGCTGGAAATACACCTGGTTTTCAGCAAATGTAAGCACCGCCTGCTGGTTATTGATGGCATGCAGCCGCGGACTGGAAAGCGTGCGCGTGGTCCCGAATGTTTCGGTAAGGTTGACTGCGGCCTGAAGGTCATTGCCTGCATTGATGTTAAGCGTGGCGACATTGGCGGTGTCAGTGATTGCGCCAAACTTAATGACGGAATTAATTTTATTACTACCGACACGCGCCCAATCTATCCCGCTCTGGAACTGCTCACTTAAGGACACTTCCACAATTTTTGCCTCAATCAACACCTGCGCAGAAGCATTGGAATTTATACGGCGTAAAAATTCTTTGACCAGCTGATGCTGTTTATCGGTGGCGGAAATAGTAAGGGTGGAAGCTTGCTTGTTGAGAATCAGGAAAGGCTTCTCCGAAGCGCCGCCGCCGGAGGTAGCCGCATTATCCGCAGCCACCGCCTGCGACGCAACCGGCGGCGGATTCCCACCCGGAACCGATGCCGCATTAACCGAAGGCGCCTGCGTGGGAATGTTTCCCTGCGCCACGCGACTGGTTGGGGTGAAGCTAAGAATCTGCTTGATGCCCGCTTCAAATTGCTGCCAGAAATCGCTATCGGTTTTTGAGGTAATGCTTGATTGTGAGCCGGTATTAATTCCTCCGCCCCCGCCGCTCGATGAACTGGAGCTGGAGCTGGAACTAGAGCTGGAACTCGATCCGCCTCCGCCCCCGGAAAGCACGTTGGTGCTGATATTCACGGTATTTTGCGTGCTTCGGTCAATATTTAGAAAATCTAGTGAATAGATTTCCACATAAGGCGTGTCGCGCTCAATGCGTAAGACATTTTGTTTCATACGGTAACGCAAACCCGCCAGATCCGCGATACGCTCAATGACCTCATTAAATGGGCGGTCTTTGGCCCTGAATGCGATGCCTCCTGTAATGCCTGCGTCAATCTCGATATCAATATCCGCCAGGCGTGAAAGCTCCAACAGCACATCCTTCAACGGTACGTCATCCGTAACGGCAATGGAAACAAGCTTGGTTTGCCCTAATTTGGGCGGTTGCGGCGCTGCTAAAATAGGCGCAATTTCGGGGATAGGCGGTTCATTGGAGGAGCGGCTAACGCTAGTTTTATAGCCTGAGAATCCTGGCTTCTCTTGCGCCTGTGGATCCACATCCCGACTCAAGGGAATGTCTGGATCCAGCATATTACGGTAATCTTCACGCTTCAGGCTCAACTCAGGATCCGAAACATTATGCTTGGAAGGATCAAAAATATTCGGCGCAAGCCCACTACAGCCGCCGAGTGCCAGCAAACTTAAGCAATACATCCATCTGCGTATGTCGACTATCACACTCATCCTTTATGCGTACCCGCCAATACCTCACTGCGCCAGAAGCATTTGTCCCTTTTAAACCAAATCTTTAACTGCATGGCAGGCATTTATATTTGGAGCGCTTTCATGCCATTGCAGAGCAGCCAAGAGCGATGAAGTAACGATTCAAACAAACATAAATATCCATGCGCACCGCTCGCGCAAGCAAGTGCACACTAACTTCCTGCATAGAGCACTGAAGTTAAATTTCTACTAAGAATCATCATACACCATACGACAAACGCATCATGTAACCCAGCGCTCCTCGCATCTTGACTGGCGCTTGCTTAATAAATACCTTACCTCTGCTTCATTATTGATTTTCTCTTAATCGACCTCATGAAACATTTCCGGATATATTCCATTTTTTGCAGTACGATACTTGCTTGCATAGGCAGCGCCGTAGCGGCAACATCGCCTTTTGGCAACAGCAGGCCGGAATTTTCTTTAGGAAAAACCGACACCGCGCTTCCGGTCATTCTCGTGGCCGATAGCGTTTCTTACGATCAAAAATCACAGCTCGCCACCGCCGAAGGACATGTAGAAATTACACAAGGCGATACTATTTTGCTTGCCGATAAGGCCTCTTATCATCAGCAAACCAATCAGATTTTCGCAGAAGGCAATGTGAGCTTGCTGGAATCAACGGGAAACGTTTATTTTGCCGACCGGCTGGAACTCAAAGACGATTTACTGCAAGGAACGGTTCAGCAGTTCCGCGCGCGCTTAACGGATCAATCCATTTTTGCCGCCCAAGAAGCCCGGCGCTTAAACAACCATCAGACCGAACTCCTAAAAGCCATTTATTCTCCATGCGCAGTGGTATGCAGCGATGGCAGTCCAAAAACGCCATTATGGCAATTACGCGCCGATAAAGCGCTTATCGATACCGAGACCCAGAAAATCATTTACAAAAATGCCTTCTTTGATGTGTACGGCCTGCCGGTTGCCTACACACCTTATTTGTCGCATGCAACGCCTGGGGCCGATAATAAAAGCGGGTTGCTTATCCCGCAATACCGGCATTCTACCAATATCGGCTCCGTTTACATCATCCCCGTCTATTACGCCATAGCCCCCGATAAAGACGCCACCATCACGCCGATGATTACCACCAGCGAAGGCGTGGTAATGGCTGGAGAATACCGGCAATTATTCAATAACGGACTGCTCACCGCACGCGGCAGCGCGACAAACCCGCAAGATCGGGACATCTCAGGAGGCCGGACCACAGGACACACGTTCCGTGGACATATTTTCAGCGAGGGTGATTTTCTGGTCAGGGATGACTGGCGCTGGGGATTCAATCTAAACCGCACCACGGATGATACATACTTAAGACGTTACGGGTTTGGGTATGATACATTGCTTACCTCCCGTCTATACGCCCATAGGCAGGATTTTATCGAAAACGGCAGACTAAGTTACGGCAGCATAGAAGCCATTTCTTTCCAGGGGTTAACGGTAGATGACAATAGCAAAGCAACGCCGCTTATCGCCCCGCTGGCCAGTTTTGACTACCAAAGCGAGCTGCTCAGATACAATTCCCGGCTCTCCCTTACGGGCAATTTAATGTCGCTTACGCGGGAGGAAGGCGCCGACAGCCACCGCCTCTCCATGGGCGGAGCATGGACTATGCCCTACGTCGCAGAAAATGGGCATATTTTTGAATTCACCGGCAAGCTGCGCACAGACATTTACTACGTCAGCGATATCATGCAATCCGGCGGCAGGCTTTACGATGGAACACAAGGAAGAATATTGCCCGAAGCCATTATCGGCTGGCGCTACCCTCTTATTAATCAATTTGAGGAAGTAAGTTGGATCATAGAACCGCAAGTTAACTTCACCGCCAGCCCACGCGGCAGTAATTCTTCTAGGATTCCTAACGAAGACAGCGCCACGCCTGAATTCAGCGACTTAAATTTCTTCAGCGATAACCGCTTTCCTGGCTATGACAGGCTGGAAACAGGTCCGCGCCTTAATTACGGTTTGCGCAGTCAGTGGAATTTTAGCCTGGATCGCTACGCTTCGGTGATTTTCGGCCAGGATTACCGCGTAGTGAACGATCCGCTTTTTCCTCTCACCAACGATTTACGCAGCCATTTTTCCGATTATGTCGGACGTTTGAGCGGAC
>CAZRJZ010000028.1:0-9064 GCA_964600465.1 uncultured Rickettsiales bacterium | reverse complement strand
TGGAGTCGCTCAATGTGTCAAAAGCTGCTGCTGTTGCGCTTTATGAATTGCGCCGGTTAAGCTCTTAAATTAACGCCTTGCATCGCCGCTATGGGAGAGTTTTTCCCAAAAAGAGGCCCCAAGTTCAAAATCTTGTGGTTCAGCATTGGGATTGGCAGGAGCGTCCTGGACCTCTGGCGGTGGCTGACCTTCCTGCCAGGGGAGCGCTTGCTGTGCGCTCCAGTCCCGGCTTGCGGTGGGAATTTCATGAGCGGGGATACCGGCCAGGGCAGGCTTCATAAAATCGCGCCATATCGCCGCCGGAAGGCTGCCGCCGGTGACTTTTTTCATCGGTGTTGCATCATCGTTTCCTACCCAGACGCCGGTGGTTAAATCGGGCGTATAGCCTATGAACCAGGCGTCTTTGTAATCCGATGTGGTACCGGTTTTTCCGGCAATTTCCCTGCCGATGCGTGCGCTCGCACCGGTTCCTGCGTTAACTGCATGGATCAACATCTCGTTCATCATACCGACAATATTTTTAGAGAGAATCGTAGATTGTCCGGCGGAAGAGTGGCGGTAAAGAATGCGTCCGTCATCGGATTTTATTTCCACTATTCCGTATGGCTCCACGTTTAAACCATCCGAGCAGAGATGCGCATACGCAGTGCTTAACTCAAGCAGCGTTAATTCATTACTGCCAAGCGCGATGCTTGGATCCGGCCTGATCTCAGACGTAATGCCTAAGCGGTTGGCCATAGCGATCACATTGCGCCTTCCGTAGCGTTCTGAGAGGGATACGGCCACCGTGTTGATCGATTGCGCTAACGCATCGCGTAGCGGCATAGCGCCTCGGTAGCCGGGTTTGTAGTTTTTTGGCTGCCACTTACCGATGCGGATTGGAGCATCATCTACCATACTGTCCGGAGAGAGCCCACCTTCCAGCGCCGTGAGATAGACAAAAAGCTTAAAGGCTGATCCCGGCTGGCGCTTAGACTGCGTAACGCGGTTATATTGGCTCTCCCCATAAGAGCGCCCCCCCACCATGGCGCGCACAGCTCCGTCGGGATTCAAAGAGATTAACGCTGCCTGCTCCGCGTTCATGGCGCCGGCGCGCTGATCCATCACTCCGGTGACCGCTTGTTCACTTAAGCGCTGTAACTTTGGATTAAGTGTGGAGATGATTTCCAGATCTCCCTGCGCGTCTCCGATGAGATCAGGGATCTGATCAACAATCCAATCGGTAAAATACATGGCGCTGCGTACAGAAGCGGTGCGGCGTGCCATTAAAGATTGCAGTTGGGTTTTGGCTGCTTCCACCTGTTTAGCGGTTAAATAACCCGCGTCTTCCATATTAAGCAATACCTGCTCCGCTCTGCCGCGCGCCAGCTTGACATTCGCAGTAGGGGCATAACGCGAAGGGGCTTTAAGCAGTCCGGCAACAAGCGCTGATTCGCTCACATTTAAATCACGCGCCGATTTGTCAAAATAACGCCTGGACGCGGCATCTACGCCAAACGTGCCCGCGCCCAAATAGACACGATTTAAGTAAATGGTGAGAATATCTTCTTTCGTAAAACGGTATTCCAGTTTGAACGCGAGCATCATCTCCCTGATTTTGCGCATGAGCGTGCGGTCAGGGCTTAAAAAAACATTTTTTGCCACTTGCTGCGTTAACGTGCTGCCGCCTTGCACCAGATGTCCGGCGCGGAAATTGGTCCACATGGCGCGCGCCAGGCCGAAAGGATCAATGCCGAAATGGCGGTAAAAATTGCGGTCTTCCGTGGCGATCACAGCCTCCAGCAGTGGTCTTGGCAGGTCGCGGAAGGGAATATATTCTCCGTAGACGTCCCCGTAGCTTCCTAAGATTTCGCCATCTTCTGATTTAATGATAATGCTGGGTGTTTTTATTACCCGGTTCAGTTCGCCGATAGAAGGTAGCGTTACCCATATCAGCAGCAATGCCGTTGCCGTCAGTCCTGCAAGAAGAAGCGTGATGCGCCTTGTGCGCTCCCAGTACCACTGCCAGGCGCGGCGCAATCGTCCCTTCGCTTTACGTCTTTTTCGCGGCTTTGGCGTAGGAGCAGAAGCATGGGGGGGTTTTGCAGAAATTTTACTTCCTGAATCCAGCACCGGAGTGCGGCGGCTTGTAGACCGGCGGGGGCGTTTCGGGCGCGATTTGCGCTTTAAAAAACGCTTTAACTTACGGATCATTTTCATAAACAGCTACGTCTTATCACGTTCGAGCATATATCGCAATTTGCGTACCGCCAATGCTTTCAAATCTTCCGGCCTCGTTTGCGCCGGCCCGAAGATGGAGGCTTCCCGCATAGATTCGGGGTCAATAGCCGTGACCTTCACTTGCGTGCCGATACGGTGAAATTCGAGGATATAACCGCAGGAGTCGGGATCGGTGGGGTGCATGAGTATCATGCTATACTAATTCATGGGGAGCGTGTAGCGATTTACTCGCCTGTGGGCAGCGTTGTGCAGCCGATCACCGTAATGTCATAAACCGGGTCTTCAAGCGCCGATAAAGCGGGGCTGGAAGCAAACATCCAGCCGGAGAATATGCGCTGCGGTTCTTCGGATTGTTCAAGCTGCCATATTTCCAGCAGGCCGGCACTCTCAGGCTGTTCATCGACCGGAGCCTGCCAGCAGCGATGTGCAATAATCTCCAAATCGCCAAAGCGCATTACGGTGCCAAGCAGGCCTTCCAACTCGGAAACGCGAGCAGTCACTTTGTTCAGGCCCCGCAGTTTAATGGCATTGCTTGTGGGCGGAGTTGGCGTTTGCGGGGTCTGGACAGCAGGCGTATCCGTAGAAGGCGAAATGGAAGGTTCGTTGGAACCTCGCTGGATAATAATAATTTTCTCGGCATGCGCGCCTGAAGCAGCAACAATCAGGAAGGCGCAGAACGCGGCAAAGCTGCAACGTTTCATGGCCGTGTCGGCTGCGAAGCGCCTTTATCCACGCCGCCGCCGCTGAACATTAATTTGCCAATCAATTCTTCCAGACTTACGGAGGACTGGGTGAATTTGATCAATCCATCCGCGCCGAGCATTTTTTCATCTGCGCCCGGAGAGATTTGCACGAATTTGTCACCCAGCAGGCCGCTCGATGCAATCGAAGCAGAAGAGTCATCCGGAATCCGTACGTATTTTTCCAAGGTTAATGTTGCAAGTGCCTGATAATTCTCCTGGTCAAGCGCAAGATCTGAAACTGCGCCAACTTTCACGCCACCGATGCGCACGTCGCTGCCAAGAGCAAGACCGGTTGCATTGGTAAAGCGCGCCTTTACGGGGTACCCTTCCCGTACGCGCATCTGGCTTCCCTCATACGCAAAAAGCATGAAGCCACCCGCAATAGCGAGCACTACGGCGCCCATGATCGTTTCAATAATATTTCTTTGCATACGCAGCGTTATACAATGCAGATGAAAAGTCGCAAGAAAGAAATACGCAAAGCAGCCTCATGAAATAATCAACAATAGGGTTGAGCGTCCCTCCCAGCCCTTAAATTTTGCTTTGTAATCAGGCGCGGCAGGATTATCCTGACGGTTCGCGTTAAAGCGCATTCTCACTATGGAAAAAAATCACATAGTGATCTATCTTAAGGCTTTCTCTTCAAGGAAGCAGCCATGCCTCTTGCTATCGACTTGAAAAATAAAAAAGGGCTTATCGTTGGAATCGCTAACGACAAAAGTATCGCATATGGCTGCGCGCATACGTTCCGGCAGGCAGGTGCGGAGCTGGCTATAACCTATCTGGGCGATAAGGCGGAACCGTATGTTCGCCCACTGGCGGAAAATCTGGGAGCGCCCATAATCGCGCCGCTTGATGTACAGCAAGATGCCGCGATGCAGGCGCTATTCGGCAGGATAGAGAAACAATGGGGCAGGCTCGATTTTCTTCTCCATTCCATCGCGTTTGCGCCAAAGGCGGATTTGCAGGGGCGGGTTACGGATTGTTCTAAGGACGGTTTCCTAAAAGCGATGGATGTTTCCTGCCATTCCTTCATACGCATGGCAAGGCTGGCCGAACCGTTGATGAAAGATGGCGGCAGCCTGTTGACGGTTTCATACATGGGTGGGCAGGAAGTGGTAGACCATTACGGCCTGATGGGGCCGGTCAAAGCCTCGCTCGAAAGCGCCGTGCGCTACATGGCCGCGGAGCTTGGAGAAAAAAATGTGCGTGTCAACGCGCTCTCTCCCGGAGCAATTCCGACGCGGGCCGCATCCGGTATTGTTGGATTTGATAACCTGCTCAAGGCCTCACGGCTAAAAGCGCCTCTGAAACGTATGATTGATCTGAATGATATCGGCAACATGGCGGCATTTCTGGTGAGTGATTTAAGCAAAAATATAACCGGTGGCGTGCATGTGATTGATGCCGGGTACGAGGTAATGGACTAATGACCAGTTTTATCGCCATCTCAGTTTTAAGCACGCTGGTTATCGCCTTCACCAGCCTTATTATGTATGAAATACTTGGATTGGTGTGGGATTTGCTGCCCCGTCTGACCATCTCGCGGCGGTTGCGTGTGCTTTTTATCATGCTGCCTATTTTTGCAGCCCATATTATCTGCATCTGGATTTATGCAGGGGTTTACTTTTGGGTGGAAAATTTTACTTCTTTTGGTCATTTGACCGGCAGCATTGCTCCGGCTGCGCTGACCTATGAGAGTTTTATTGAGCGGCTTTACTATTCCGCCTCTACCTATGCTTCGCTTGGCCTGGGCGATATCGCGCCCAACAAAGATCTACGAATGCTGACCAGCGCAGAAGTGCTCAACGGCCTGGTTATGATCGGCTGGACCGTTTCGTTTACCTTTCTCACCATGGAGAAATTCTGGAATTTTCCTCGCTATTACAACAGTCTAGGAGAGACGCATGAATAACACGAACGCCTGCCTGACCATAGACGAAGCCTCCAATCACAAATTTGAAAAATGGCTCTTAAACAAGGCAAACGGGATGAAGCCTATCAAGACCGCTGTCGTGCATCCGGTGGATACTTTCTCGCTTCTAGGCGCAGTGGAGGCGGCAAAAGCAGGAATCATCGATCCGGTGCTTGTGGGACCGGAGGTTAAGATTCGCAAGGTAGCCCAGGAAAATAACGTAGATTTAAGTCCATTTACCCTGTTTCCCACGCCCCACAGCCACGCAGCTGCCGATGCCGCGGTTGAAATGGCAAGTCAGGGAAGAGTGGAAGCGCTGATGAAGGGTAAGCTTTCTACCGATGAAATGATGGAAGCGGTGGTGAACAGGGAAACCGGTCTGCGTACCGGCAGGCGCATGAGTCATGTTTTTGTGCTGAACGTGCCGCGTTATCCCAAACCGTTGTTTTTAACGGACGCCGCGATCAATATACGTCCCACGCTGATGGAAAAAAAGGATATCGTGCAGAATGCGATTGACCTGTTCCACGCCCTGGAGATGGGAACGCCAAAAGTGGCCATTCTTTCGGCGGTAGAGTTCGTGACGGAAAAACTGCCTTCCACGCTGGATGCTACGGCGCTGTGTAAAATGGCCGAGCGCGGCCAGATCGCTGGCGGAGTCCTGGATGGACCGTTGGCGTTCGATAATGCCATATCGGCAGAAGCAGCGGCAATTAAGGGGCTGCATTCGGAAGTGGCGGGGAACGCGGATATTTTGGTCGTTCCTGATATCGAGTCCGGTAACATGCTCTACAAGCAGTTGCGTTATTTCTCCGGCGCGCAAGGCGCGGGCATTGTTATTGGTGCAAAAGTGCCGATTATCCTCACCTCTCGTGCTGGCGATGCCGAAAATCGGGTTATTTCTTCCGCATTGGCGTTGCTCTATGTGCGCAGGAAGGCCGTGTGAGCGTTATCCTTACCTGTAACGCCGGTTCGACCAATACGAAACTGGCTATTTTTGATGAAAAGACGCTGGAGCGCAAAGGCCATGCCGTCACGCATAATGCGGCGGAAACGTTGGAGTGGATGTGCTCCGCCGGCGAATTGGGCATTAGCGCGATTGGCCATCGGGTGGTGCATGGCGGACGGGAGTTTACGCAACCGGTTCAACTCGATGAACGCCGGTTGGAGATGCTTAGATCCTATATTCCGCTTGCGCCGCTGCATCAGCCGGCGGCTCTGAAGTGGATAGAAGAAGCGTGCAAGCTTTATCCGAAAGTGAAGCAGATTGCCTGTTTTGATACGGCTTTTCATCAAACGACGCCTGAAATTGAGCGCCGCTTGGCGTTACCGGTATGGTATTATCAGCATGGCGTCCAGCGCTACGGGTTTCATGGCTTGTCATATCAGTACCTTGCCGGGGTTTTGCCGGCGCACGGAGACGCGCTGGCGGACGGTTGCGTTATTGCCGCTCATCTTGGCGGCGGTGCTTCGGCCTGTGCGATGAAGGGCTTGAAGAGCGTTGCTACCACTATGGGATTTTCTACACTCGACGGCTTGATGATGGGTACGCGGTGCGGCACGCTAGATGCCGGGGTCGTGCTTTACCTTTTGAAAGAATTAGAGATGACGATCGATGAGGTGGATCGATTGCTTTACCTGGAATCCGGCCTGCGTGGCGTTTCCGGCGTCAGCGCTGACATGCGCGAGTTGGTTGCCAGTGATAAACCGGCTGCGCGCGAAGCGGTGGATCTGTACTGTTATTTAGCCGCTAAACAGATTGCCGGATTGCTGCCTGCGCTGGGGAGGCTGGATGCCTTGGTTTTCACGGGCGGCATTGGCGAAAATAACCCCGATATAAGAAATCGTATTGCCAATGCCCTGCGTTTTGCTGGCGATTTTCCGGTATATGCCGTTCCCACCGATGAAGAGAAGGTGATTGCCGGTGCATGCTATAACACATTGAAAATCATGAATAAAAAATAGGAATAGCCGGTTTCACATCGCACAATACTGCGTAAAACAACCGCGCCTTGAGCATTATTTTCATGGGTAGAGGCAATGATCAACTCTTCAAACGCGAGGGCCACAGGATGGTAAATATATGACAAAATTCTCCACTGAAAATAACTTTGATTTCCTGCGCTTCTTTGCTGCATGCTTGGTTTTTATAGGTCATGCTTTTATCCTTTATGGCAACCCCCCTGTAGGTCTTTTCCCCTATTCATTAGAACAAAGCGGCGTATTCATCTTCTTTACCATCAGCGGCTTCCTTATTACCGCAAGCTGGAAGCATAACCCTTCATTAACCACATTCTTTCGTAACCGCGCCTTACGTATTTTTCCGGGGCTATTTTTCCCGGTACTTGCGGGAGCCTATATTCTCGGCCCTCTTGTCACTTCGCTGCCGGTAGCGGATTATTTTTTACACCCGCAGACTCATTCCTACCTATTAAATCTATTGCTGATTACCATACGTCCACTCCCCGGCGTGTTTACAGGCAATCCCCATCCAAACGATGTGAATGGCGCTTTATGGACGTTGCCTTTTGAATTTTTAATGTATTGCGCAGTGGCAATTGCGGGATCGCGCGGCAGATTCTTAACATTATTGGCAAGCACATGCTTATGGGGCAGTGGTCTGATCCTATTTTTCTATCTTTTGGCATATTTTCAGCATTTCCCCTCCTTGGTGCCTATTGCCATTTTTCATATGCTCGGCTTTATTCTAGGAGCGTTAATGCAAAGATACTCCAAACATATCCCCTTACGCCCGGCTTACGCACTCGCTGCTTTTTTTATAGCGGTATTAGGGTGTTATAAAAACCAACCACTACTGTATTTACTCACCGTACCTTACCTAACAATTTTTTGCGCCTTCAGCAAAGCCATTCCTTTACAAAACTGGGGTAAATACGGAGATTTTTCTTATGGAATGTACATTTATGCAGTTCTTGTCCAGCAGACATTAGTGCATCTTTTCCAGCACATGCATTTCATGCTCTATTTGCTGGAAGGATTCGTAATTACGCTGTGCTTTGCCTTTTTATCCTGGCATCTGGTAGAAAAAAGGGCATTATGGCTTAAGAAAAAGCCTATGCACATAGCGGTTAGCACGGCGTAAGCAAATATAACGTTAGATTACGAGAAATTTATGACAAAAAAAGCCCTTATCACCGGGATTACTGGGCAAGATGCTGCCTATTTAAGTCAATTGCTGCTTGAAAAAGGCTATCAGGTTTACGGATCACGGCGAAGGGGCTCTACGCTTAACACCTGGCGGTTGGAAGAATATGGCGTTGAATCGCGCATTCACATGATTGAGATGGATCTGATTGAATACTCAAATATTATGCATGTTATTAAAGAATATCAATTCGACGAGATCTATAACCTGGCGGCGCAAAGTTTTGTAAGCACCGCGTTCTTGCAGCCCATCTACACCTCGGAAATAGATGGTATTGCCGTATGCAGGCTACTCGAGGCAATCCGGCAGTTCAGCCCACATACGCGGTTCTACCAGGCGTCAAGCTCTGAGATGTTTGGCAAAGTGCAGGAAATGCCGCAAAAGGAATCCACGCCTTTTTATCCGCGCAGCCCTTATGGCGTGGCAAAGCTCTACGCTCATTGGATTGTCGTCAATTATCGGGAAGCCTATGGCCTGCATTGCACTTCCGGTATTTTATTCAATCACGAATCCCCTTTGAGGGGGCAGGAATTTGTGACCAGAAAAATTTCTGCTGCTTTGGCCCATATCAAGCATGGCAGGCAAGACGTGCTTGAGCTTGGCAATATGGATGCCCGGCGTGACTGGGGGTTCGCAGGAGATTATGCAAGAGGCATGCATATGATGCTCCAGCAGGAAAAATCCGATAATTATGTACTGGCAACGGGCAAATGCCATACTATCCGAATGTTTGTGGAATGCGCGGCAAATGTGCTTGGTTACCAAATAGTGTGGGAAGGCGTGGGCGAGAACGAAATCGGGCGCGACAAAAAAACGGGAAAAATGCTTGTGAGAATCAACCCCCAGTTCTATCGACCCTGCGAGGTGGATGTACTGTTGGGAGATGCTTCAAAAGCGCAGAAAATCCTTGGCTGGAAGCCCGAAGTGAGTTTCGAGCAACTGGTGGAAATGATGGTCAATAAAGACATGGAACGCGTGGCGGCGGGCCGCCGCCTGCAGTAGGGCGGCGCGTATGGAAAG
>CAZRJZ010000027.1:0-9284 GCA_964600465.1 uncultured Rickettsiales bacterium | reverse complement strand
CAGAGCACGACCTGCTCACCGAACAGGTCGGTCTCGCATTCCTCGCGGAAATTGGTCTCGATGATGCCGGAGCGGCCGCCGCCAATCGCCGACGCGTAGGCCAGCGCGATGTCGTGGGCATTGCCGGACGCATCCTGGTGAACGGCGATCAGGCACGGCACGCCGCCGCCCTTCTGGTACTCGCCGCGCACCGTATGGCCGGGACCCTTAGGCGCCACCATGAATACGTCTACATCCGGCCTTGCCTCAATGAGCTGGAAATGGATGTTGAATCCGTGTGCGAAGGCAAGCGCGCTATCGGCACGCAGATTACCGGCAATTTCCTCGCGGTACAAATCCGCCTGCACTTCATCGGGCGTCAGGATCATGACCACATCTGCCCAGGCAGCCGCTTGCGCAGGAGTTTTAACGTCAAAACCCGCTTTTTTTGCTTTCTCAGCGCTCACCGAACCAGGCTGAAGGCCAATCACCAGATTTTTAACGCCGGAATCGCGCAAATTAGCCGCGTGCGCATGCCCCTGACTGCCATAACCGATAATGGCAACGTTTTTAGATTTAATAAGGTTGGCATCAGCATCCTGATCGTAATAAATGCGCATATCTGCTCTCACAAAGTTTAAAAAAAGACGGAAAAGATGGTGTTATAAGCAAAATTGTGCTTACACGCAAGTGATTCTACAAGCCATCAACCTCCATGAACTATGAGCCTCGCATGACAAGCATCACGTTTATACTGGGCGGCGCACGCTGCGGAAAAAGTCTTTACGCAGAGCATCTTGCAGAAGAATTATGCCGCAGGAAAATTTACCTCGCCACCGCAGAAAACACGGATGCCGAAATGGATGAGCGCATTAAAGCGCACCGGACGCGGCGCACGAAAGAATGGGAAACCATCGAAGAGCCACTCTATATTGCAAAGATCCTTGAAAACCCTTCCTACAAAGACTCCGTTATCCTGGTAGACTGCTTAACGCTTTGGCTCTCCAATCTCATGCATCGTCAGCTCGATATTGCAGAGCAAACAGAAATGCTCATTAACGCGTTGCACGCCGGAAGCGCGGACGTCATATTCGTTTCCAATGAAGTCGGGCAAGGCATTATTCCGCAAAACACGGTAGCGCGCACCTTTAGGGATTACGCAGGCCTGTTACACCAGCGCATTGCTGCCAAAGCCGGCCGTGTAATATGGATGGTTGCCGGTTTACCTGTTAGTATTAAGGGATAAGTACATGAAACCGAATGGTTCAGATGCAGAAATAAACCAGCGCCATAAGCAGAAAATGCAGAAACGCAAAGCGTTCCAGGACAAGCTGGTGAGCGAAGCCGATAAAACCAAACCGATGCTCATGGTGTACACCGGCACCGGCAAAGGAAAATCCACCGCTGCCTTTGGCACCATCCTGCGCGCGCTTGGCCATGGGTATAAAGTGGGCGTGGTGCAGTTTATCAAAGGAGCGTGGGCAACTGGCGAGCAGAAGGCACTTGAGCGCTTTGAAAATTTAATCACCTACAAAGTAGGCGGCGAAGGCTTCACCTGGGACACGCAAGACCGCGAGCGGGATATCGCCAAAGCGCGATCTGCCTGGGAAACAGCACTGATACTTTTGCGTGACCCCAGCTATCATCTGATAGTCCTGGACGAGCTCAATATTGTGCTAAGGTATGACTATCTGCCACTGGAGGAAGTGCTGCAAACACTGGAGGCACGCAACATGCACGTGATTGTTACCGGAAGGAATGCCGCTAAACCGCTTATCGAGATTGCAGACTTAGTAACGGAGATGCAGCTGGTTAAGCACCCTTTCCGCGAGCAAGGGATTAAAGCCCAAAAAGGCATTGAGTTTTAGTCCGATGCCTGCGCGCAGTCTCATGTTCCAGGGTACCGGCTCCGATGTTGGAAAATCCCTCATTGTGGCAGGCTTGTGCCGTTTATTTGCGCGCAGAGGGTTGCGGGTAGCGCCATTTAAAGCGCAAAACATGTCTAACAATGCCGCCGTTACCAGGGACGGAGGCGAAATAGGCCGTGCACAATGGCTGCAAGCCTTTAGCGCAGGCATTGAACCTTCGGTGCACATGAATCCGGTACTACTCAAACCACAATCCGGTTGCAGCAGTCAGATCATTGTGCGCGGCAAGGCAACCACCGCCATGAACGCCCACGAATACCACGCTTATCGCAGCGCGCTTCTGCCGGAAATACTGGAAAGTTACCGACATCTTTCCGCCAATGCAGACCTTGTACTTATCGAAGGAGCCGGCAGCCCTGCGGAGATCAACTTAAGAGAAAACGACATTGCCAATATGGGATTTGCCTGCGCAGCAAATTGCCCGGTGGTACTGATTGGCGATATTGATCGGGGCGGCGTTATTGCAAGCCTGGTGGGAACTCACACGGTGCTTCCGGATTCAGACAGAAAAACGATACAGGGATTTTTGATCAATAAATTCCGGGGAGATCCAACCTTGTTTACGCAAGGCGCGCAAGCCATTATCGAACGCACGGGCTGGAAAAATTTGGGCCTTATCCCGCATTATCCGCCCCTTAGGCAATTACCGCAGGAAGACTCGCTCGCTTTGCAGTCTCACAACACCGCAAAGCATAATAACAATGCCTTAAAAGTGGTAGTATTAGCCTGTCCTCATATTGCTAATTTCGATGACCTGGATCCTTTGCAAAACGACCCTGCCGTTCATCTTATCTGGTGCCGTGCGGGAGAGGTGATTCCGGCAGAGGCAGACCTGGTGATTCTTCCCGGCAGTAAATCCACCATTGAAGACTTAGCGTTCCTCCGCACCCAAGGCTGGGATATCGATCTGCGCGCCCATTGGCGGCGCGGTGGGCATATTATTGGTTTGTGCGGCGGATTCCAAATGCTCGGCAATAGCTTATCCGATCCCATGGGTGTCGAGGGCGCAGCGGCGCACGTTGAGGGCTTGCATTTTCTGGAGATGGAAACCGTATTCACCGCTCAAAAAAAAGTGACGCCCTGGCAAGGACACTACCGGACAGCCTCGGACGCAGAGAAGAGCATACCCCTTACCGGTTACGAGATTCATTGCGGCACAAGCAGCGGCCCGGCCTGCGCGCGCCCGGTTTTTTATGCAGCTGATCAGCAAGAAGGCGCGCGCTCAGACGATGGCCGCGTATGGGGAAGTTATATTCATGGGATTTTTGGCAATGATGTTTTCAGGAGCCATATCATCACGCAACTCGGCGCAAAATCATCTCCTTATATTTACGCAACGCATATGCAGGACATTCTGGACGGCTGGGCAGATGTTTTGGAGGCAAATATTTCTATTGAAACGCTACTATCGCTTGCCATGCCAGTATCAGGGTAATCCATAATGCCAACGTGGCAGCGGAAGTCATTTGCATAGCACGGCGTAAATCTCTGGTAGTGGCGTTGCGCGTTCCATGCCCAATCAGTGCGGCTTCATGCACCACGCCATCATACAATTGTGCCCCCGCCAAACATAAACCCAGCGCTCCTGCCATGGCGGCTTCCGGCCATCCGGCATTAGGCGAGGCGTGTTTACGCGCATCCACCCACATCACTTGCCAGGACTCAAAAGAACAGGAAACCAGCGCAATCAGCGCGCCGCTTATGCGTGCTGGGATAAAATTAGCCACATCATCGACGCGCGCCGCCGCCCAACCAAAAAAGCGGTGCCGTGCGTCTTTATGGCCAATCATACTATCAGCCGTATTTATAGCCTTATAGCAGGCTATACCCGGCAGCCCAAAACATACCCCCCAGAAAACAGGCGCAACCACGCCGTCGCAAAAACTCTCGGCTAAACTCTCGATAGCGGCGCGAGCAACTCCCGCCTCATCTAACCCCGAAACATCCCTTCCAACAATGCGTGCCACTTTCTCACGCGCTTGCGCAAGATCTTTCGCGATAAGCGCTGAATAAACTGCTCGCACATGCTGCATAAGGCTTCGGCTGGCTAACAGCATTGCCATGCAAGGAATGATAAGCCACGCCGTTCCATAACGCTCTATGGCTAATGTGATAGATAAAACCAGCGCAAGAAGGATCGATAGCGCAACAACACCCACAACACGGCCATAGAGGGCATTCGCATTTGGCCTATTGAATGCTTTTTCCAAAGCCGCTATGCATACCCCCATCCATACTACCGGATGTCGGATACGCGCATACAACCAGGATGGATAGCCAAAACCGGCTTCCAAAACCGCCGCGCAGAATAAATAAACCCAATGATCAACCATGCAATGCCACGCTAATACAGACACAGACGCAGCGCAACAGCATGGAGGCAACCTCTCGTTTATTGCACGCCATCACCCGCAGGCGGCCAGACCTTGGCTGGATCTTTCCACAGGCATCAACCCTTACGCTTATCCGATTGCAGCCACGGATACGCAGTGGGCATATAGCCTGCCGGATGATGCGCAGATACAATTAGCGCATATGGCCGCAGCAAACTATTATAACGCCCGGAGTCTTGCGCTGGGCGCCGGCATGCAACCACTCATGTTTGCGCTGGCATGTTTGCGTTTAAAAGAGCATGGCGTGGGCAATATCTGCATTCCCGTTCCCAGCTACAGCGAACATGCCCATATCTGGCAGGAGGCAGGACATACGGTATTGCATGAGGAAATATTCGCCTGCGCAGATGTAGTGATTCTATGCAACCCGAACAATCCGGACGGGAAAACACGCTCGCCTGCCTTCCTCACTCAATTAGCCGAACAACTTTCTCTGACTAACGGCTGGCTGATCGTGGATGAGTCGTTTACGGATCTCGTACCCAATATCAGCATTGCAAATAGGGTGCATTTACATCCTAACATGATTGCAATGCGCTCTTTCGGAAAGTTTTTCGGCCTTGCAGGCCTGCGCGTAAGCGCAGCGATTGCACCGAACCAAATGCTGCAATATTTACGCGCCTGCACCGGGCCATGGCCTGTTTCCACTCTCGCATCTCACCTGTTGCCCACCATGTTGCAAGATACAAGCTGGATTAATAACATGCGCGCACGGCTGGAAAGCGAGTCGGATAGTTGGCGTACCATTCTGGCGCAGCACTTTAAACTGATGGGCCATACTTCGCTTTTTACACTTGTCGAAACACCGAATGCCGAAAAATGGCATGCTCAACTGGCAGAAAACGGGATACTCGTGCGTAAATTTCCGCAGAAGAAATGGCTGCGTTTCGGGTTGCCGGAGAAAACACAGTTACCACGCGTGCAAAATGCCTTAAATGCATACAGCCTATGACCGAATACTTCTGGATCCGCCACGCACCCATTGCGCACACCGGTCGTTACACCGGACAAACAGACGTGGAAGCCATGCTCCCCTCCTCTGCCGACGCTATACAGCACATCCCCACCAATGCCTTATGGTACACCAGCCCCTTAAAACGTTGTGTCCAGACGGCGCATTGGCTTATGCAGGCTTACGGACTGGATCTTTCCTTACTGCGCAACGCATGCGAGCTAAAAGAGCAGCATTTCGGCGTATGGGAAGGACAGCTTTATGATGAAATCTGGAAAAATGCCCAGCACCGCTATGATTGGTCGGCGCCAGAATTAGTGAGGCCAGAAAATGGCGAAAGTTTTGAGGATCTTTGCGCACGCACAAAGCAATGGCTCTGCACCATGCATGCAGCGCATCCGCAAAAAACACTGATCATCATTACGCATTCAGGCGTTATCCGCGCAGCCTTGCACCATTATAATGGTATTTCAATGGCGCAGGCACTGGCTACCAGCATTGATTATTTAAGCGTGACGCACACGAGCAGCGCCACCTCGCTTACCTGCTGAAGCGCGCCGAGCACATCTCCGGTTATGCCGCCAAAATGCTTCAGAGCGAGCCTTTGCATGATCAGAAAAATCACCATGAGCGTTAGCGCGCAACCCAAAAGAAGAACATCTTGCAACGGCGCCAACATAAAAACGCCGAGCGCTAAAGCGCTTATCACCTGCCTTGGGGTGGGCTTGCCTGCATGCTCCGCCAGACCATCTGTTCGTGCAGGAGGAAGCATCAGCATCAGAAGCGCCATCATGGCGCGGCTACAAGCACATGCCGCCACGAATCCCCACAGGGCATGCCAAAAATTGCTGAATTCAGCAATCGCCGTAGCGCGTATAGCAAGGGTAAGCACAAGCGCTAAAACACCATAAGCGCCAATTCGGCTATCACGCATAATGGCCAGCTTTTCTTCCAAAGCGCGGCCATGAGCCAGCCCGTCTGCCATATCGGCCAGGCCATCTTCGTGCAAACCGCCGGTAATGAACACTAAAAACGCGAGCGTCATCCAACCGCAAAGCGCCTGTGAAATACCGAGCGCCAACGCCAAACCATACACAATAGCGGCTAACGCGCCAATAATCGCGCCTATCAGCGGAAACGCCCAAACGCACTGGCCAAGCCGAAGATCCGTAAAATCCCTCCCTTTGCCGATAGGTAGTCGCGTTAAAAAAGTTAACGCCAGATAAAATTCGTGTATCATCGCCTCATCGTTCGTCTTTAAAACAGGTTTATCCATGAGCACAGATACTGACTTAATCCGCAGCGCGCAAATACTTCCAGCCTTTAATGCGGCAATGGAAGAAAAAGCCCGGAAAAGACTTGATCAACTAACGAAACCCCAAGGATCGCTGGGAAAATTAGAAGATATCGCCGCCTGGCTATGCGGCTGGCAAAATACGTTAGAGACGAGCACCCGGAATGCCTATACGCTTATTTTCGCTGGCAACCACGGGATAACGCAAAAAGGGGTTTCCGCCTATCCAACGGAAGTAACGGCGCAAATGGTGGAGAATTTTAGATCCGGCGGCGCTGCGATCAACCAGCTTTGCCACAACATTGCCTCTACTTTATGCGTCATTCCCCTTTCACTCCACCAACCAACGAAAGACTTCACCATCGCCCCCGCCATGACGAAAAAAGAATGCCTGGAGGCTTTTGAAGCAGGTAAAAGCGCTGTACCCCAGGATGCGGACATTATCGTATTAGGAGAAATGGGCATAGGCAATACCACAGCAGCAGCCGCAGTTGCTTACGCCACCTGCGGCGGAGATTCGGAATCCTGGGTGGGATCCGGCACCGGCATAGACTCACAAACCCTGCAACGCAAACGCGATGTGGTAGCACGCGCCGTGACAGAGCATAAACACGCCATGCATGACACGCTCTCAATTTTACAGCATGTAGGGGGGCGCGAACTTGCCGCACTGGCCGGCGCAACCTGGCGGGCCCGTGAGTTACGGATTCCCGTTATCCTCGATGGGTATGTGGTAACGGCAGCCGTTGCGCCGTTGATGCTTAGCACACCGGATGCACTAACACATTGCATTGCAGGCCATGTATCGGTAGAACCCGGCCACCGAAAATTACTGGAATGGCTACGTATGGAACCGCTGCTTGACTTAAACATGCGCTTAGGCGAAGGCAGCGGCGCACAACTCGCTTTGGCCGTTATACGCGCCGCCACAGCCACATTCACCAATATGGCAACCTTTGAATCGGCAGAGGTCAGCAGCAAGGCATGAGTACGCGGCTCCGGGACAAAGGAAACGCATTGACGCTTAAAGGCGCTAATACTATAAAGCTTACCTTAAGATGGTCTTTCCCTGAAACTCAGCAGGGAAAGTTAAAAGGGAACACGGTGAGGATATTGCCTGAAGCAACATCCCATTCCGCGGCTGCCCTCGCAACTGTAAACGGCGAGCCGAGCGCATTTTTAGCCACTGATGCATAATCGGGAAGGCGCGTAAGGCAAAGACCCGTAAGCCAGGAGACCTGCCGTCGATTACAGACAAGCTGCGCGGACGGGGTATTCCGCCGGCTTGAGCCAGGCGCACACAGATTTTTTGCGCCCTTTCACCTGCCCCCTGATACAATAAATGTGAGCCGCATGGAACTCTCTGATACTGTTGACATCCACGTATGCATGACCTGCCAGCATGAACAGGCAAGCGCAGATGAAGAGCGTCCCGGCGCACAATTTCATCGCCAGCTTGAGCAGGCCTTGAATGAAGGAGCATATGATGTTCCCGTGCGCCTGCATGCTGCTGGCTGTTTTGCCGTGTGCAAGCGCCCCTGCACCATTGCCGTAACGGCTCCCAATAAATGGACGTATATTATCGGCGATCTAAGTGCAGAAAACGATATTGAAGACGTATTGGAATATGCACGCGTCTACGCTGCGTCGGAACATGGAACAATGCCGCTTAAAGATCGTCCTGCGATTATTCGCCGTGGCACCATTGCGCGGCTTCCACCCCATTTACATGAGAGCCCTTGAAAGATGCACATCACGCGCAAAATCCCTGCCACCGTTGTTACCGGTTTCCTCGGCGCGGGAAAAACTTCTCTCATTCGCCACGTAATTGAAAATGCCGGCAGCCGCAAGATTGCCTTGCTCATCAACGAATTTGGCGATGTAGGCATTGATGGTGAGATATTAAAAAGCTGCGGCAATGACGCCTGCCCGGAAAATGCCATCATCGAACTTCCTAATGGATGTATCTGCTGTACCGTGGCGGATGATTTTTTACCCGCCATTGAGCGCATTCTTGCCATGCCGGAAGGCGTTGACCATATTGTTATTGAAACCTCAGGTCTGGCACTTCCCAAACCGCTGGTGAAAGCGTTTAACTGGCCCACCATTCGCTCACGGCTAACCGTTGATGGCGTAATCGCCGTGGTAGACGGTCCGGCAGTGGCAGCAGGAGAATTTGCCGAAGATACAGCCGCCATCGCCCAACAAAAAATAGAGATCGGCCTGATCGACCACGATAATCCACTCGCGGAGGTCTATGAAGATCAACTGCTGTGCGCCGACCTTATTATCCTCAACAAAATTGATCAAATGGATGAACCGGCTCGCCGCCAGGTGAAAAACGACATTGCAAAAACCGCTCCGCGGGGCGTGCAAGTGTACGAAACAGCGCATGGCCGCATTAGTCCGGATATTTTACTTGGCCTCAATGCCGAAGCCGAAGTCGATATTCTAAACCGTCATTCGCACCACGACGCGGAAGAAGAACACGACCATGAAGATTTTGAGAGCATTGTAGTAACTATTCCTGCTTATCCAGATGTAGACACTTTGCATAACCACATTCTTGAGACTGTAGAGAAGCATTCCATCTTGCGCATAAAAGGTTTCGTGCGGATCAGCGGCAAACCAATGCGCTACCTGGTGCAGGCAGTGGGCGCCCGTATCTGCGGACATTTCTATGCCACATCGGGCGGCAAGGAAAGCAGCCTCGTCGTCATTGGCCGTAAAGGCCTGGA
>CAZRJZ010000026.1:4059-9613 GCA_964600465.1 uncultured Rickettsiales bacterium | reverse complement strand
ATTCCGGAAGCTGCAGGTAGACCGTATGATTTAGCGTTGCTTCAATTGTGTAATACGATTTATCCGGCGAATAGCGATCGATGATATTTTTAATAGCGATTTGATTGTCATAAAGCTTCTTATACGGATCTCGTGACATGAATTTTTCTATATGAAGCGCCGCTTTATATTCATCAGGCATAGTATAAAAAAACGTTATTAAGGAAGACGCGACATAAAACATAGCGGCAAGACCCAGCGCAGCCCTGCCCTCATTGGCGCTACGCTTGGCTTTAAAATACGCTGCACTCACCGGTTCCATGGCATCCGCCCGGCTTTGGTGGTGCAATACCGCCCACAAGCAGATTAAGACCACGGCAGTGAAGAAAGGGTAATAGGTGTAATACCAGCCGTTATTAAGTAATACGTAGATAACGGCACCTCCCAGCACCGACAGTAAATAGCCCATGTCCTTGGCAAAATCGGAGGTTTGCGAAAACCGGAAACTGACAAGCGCGCATCCGAGCAAAATAGAGGATTCAAGGCATGGAAATATTCTGCTTAAAGGCGAACTCGCATAATAACGGTATGCCTCCAGCGCCATAGGCAGAACAACCGTGATATACTCAGGAGTGAGAATAAATACGCTTGCAATATAGGTTGAGGCAACAAGCAGTACCAACAGATTCTCAAGCCGGAATATTTCGCGGCGGAAGACCTGAATAACGGAGGGCCTGTCTTTTTCGCGCAATGCGCAAAGCATACGGTAGCCATTGGCAGTTAACCATATCGCGGCGCAGTGTGGCTTAATGCAAAACCCAATTCCTGCCAGAAATCCGACTATCACAGAAAGCATCCGCGGTATGCCGGTGCGGTCCGTGCCCGGCAGCAGCGCCAGTAAGTAGGGTAATGTGAGTGTGACAAACCAGTGTTCCCTATCGGCGAATATAATCACGCTGTCGGCCACCATGATGAGGATAAAAAACAGTCCCATTGCAATACCGGCACGGTAATTTCTTGTGCCCGGATGACAGGCTAGTACGCGTAGGCTGAGCGCTACGCTGCAAGTAATCATCGTCAATATAAGGGTTTGGACTAAACGCCAGGAAGGGAATCCCGTTATGGCGGCGAGCCACTCTGGAATTGAAAATAGATAAACGACGAGCGGTGGATTGCTTTCAAAAAGCTCCTGGTAAAGGCGTTGCCCCTCCAGCCATTTGCGCGCCATGTAGAAGAGCCAGATTTTATCAATATCTTTAGGCACATGCAGAAGAATGAAAATATAGCCAACAAGGGTTAACCCAAAGAATGCCGCGCCCAGCGGAATCCGGTGCTTCTGAGAACCAATCATGCCGCTTTCATGCTTTCGAATAATGCGGTGCCATCAATGCCTCCCAGAACGGATTCCGCATGGCGTTCAGGGTGCGGCATAAGCCCCAGCACGTTGCCTGCCGGATTGAGCACGCCGGCTATATGAGCGCGCGAACCGTTGGGATTGGCGGAATCTGCAAGCTCGCCCCTGGCATTGCAATAGCGGAATGCGATTTGTTTTCCGTCCTCCAGGCGTTTTAGGGTGTCATTGTCGCAGAAGAAATTTCCGTCGTGGTGGGCGACGGGAACCTCAATTACCTGATCTTTCCGGTAGGATTGCGTAAAGCGCGTTGAGGCATTTTCCACGCGTAAGTGGACATTCTTGCAAACGAATTTCAAATGGTTATTGCGCAACAGCGCTCCGGGCAGCAACCCGCTTTCGGTGAGAATTTGGAATCCATTGCAAATTCCAAGCACTAATTTGCCTTTATCCGCGTGATGTTTGACTTCTTGCATAATCGGCGAATGAGCGGCCATGGCGCCGGAGCGTAAATAATCACCGTAACTGAAGCCACCTGGGAGTACTACCAAATCTACGTTTGGCAAAACCGCATCGGCGTGCCATACCATGGTGGGATTCATTCCGGAAGCGGCGAGCACAGTTTTTGCGTCGCGGTCGCAATTCGAGCCGGGGAACACGATAACGGCGGATTTCATAACGCACAATGCTCTAGTTATTTCAATAAAATGTTCCTGTAGACATAGCGCTTTTGCCGATAGTTGGCAATTTTTGTTTTTAAATTTGTTTTTAAATCATAACCGATGCCGAAACCAGGTTAACTGCCGTTTGGCGTAATTGCGTGTGGATTGCTGAATTTGTGCGCATGCTTCATCTAGGCTGAGAGTGCCGCTGATATATTGTATTATTTCATTCAATCCAATGATTTTAAGAGAAGCTGCTTGTGCCTGAAGAAGGCCGTTTTGGGCTTTTAGAAATTCGCGTACCTCGTCTATGGCGCCGTTTTTAAGCATGGAAACAGTGCGCGCATTGATACGCGCATAAAGCTCATCACGAGGTATATCAATATAATGCACATCAAAAACTTCCGGATGGTAAGCGGATTGCTGTTTTTGCGCCTGCCACCAGGAAAGGGGTTTGCCCGTGCCTAGCCACACGGCATAAGCACGGATCAGGCGTTGCGGGTCGGAAGGCCGGATTTTTGCTGCCGATTCCTTATCCACAGCGCTTAAGCGCTCATGAAAACCCTTGCCCCCCATGGCGCTTAAATCGGCAGCGCTTTGAGCGCGTATTTCGGGCGGTATATCGGGGATGTTGGCAATGCCATGCATCAGCACATGAATGTATAAGCCGGTTCCTCCGGTAACAACTGGCGTTTTTCCGGCAGATAGCGCCCAGTCAATCTCCATATGGGCGTGCTTTAACCACAGCGCGGCAGAGCTGGTTTCATGAGTACTTAAAATTCCGTATAAGCGGTGCGGAATACGTGCCTCATCCTGCCGGGACGGGCGAGCGGTGAGAATAGGAAAATCCTTATAAAGCTGTTGGCTATCGGCATTAATGATAATGCCGCCGGCATCTTCTGCCCTCTTCATGGCGTAGGAGGATTTCCCGGAAGCCGTGGCTCCACAGACGATGATTATTTTTTGCATACAACCTGTCATTGGAGAGTATAATAAGCGCGAACATGCTCTCTTACATTAGAAGGCTTGAGGAAAAAACATGACAGAATTCGTACTTACCCTGCTGGCTAATCCTAAAACGCGCCCGTTGGAGGCGGATCTGGTGCAGCGTGTGGCTAAGGAAATCTGCGCAAAGACTACGCAATGGCGTAAAGAAGGGGAAGCGTGCGACATCTATTTTTCCTATCATGCCTTGCCGGCTCGCTCGCGTCAGGCAAGCTGGGCCACGGCGCTAGAGCAGGCGGTGTATTATGTTCTAGATACGGTGGCGCTGGCGGTAAGCGTGGCCGTGGGGGAGTCAGAAGCGGTGCATATGGCGCCGCCCGAACAGGGGGCAGAAGAATCCGTCCCCGGCGTTCTTAGGGAAATAGCAGAGCATAGCGTGGAATCGTACCCGTTTGATGTGATTGTGCAGCCTGTATCAAATCGCCGGAAAAAATTACTGATCTGCGATATGGATTCCACCATGATTACATGCGAGTGCGTGGATGAACTAGCGGATTTCGTGGGGAAAAAAACGGAAGTTGCCGCCATTACCAAACGCGCCATGAATGGTGAGCTGGATTTTGAAGCGGCGCTTATCCAGCGTGTTCGGCTACTGAAAGGGCTTGAGGAATCCGTGCTACAGCGCTGCTACGATGAGCGAGTGCGTCCGTCCATGGGAGCAAAAGAGCTGGTGGCGCATATGCGCGGATTGGGCGCGCGCTGCGTCCTGGTTTCCGGCGGGTTCACGTTCTTTACCTCGCGTGTGGCGGAGGCGCTTGGTTTTCATGCCCATTTTGCCAATGTGCTCGAAGTACGCGAAGGCAAGCTTACCGGAGAAGTAAAGCGGCCTATTTTGGGAAAAGAAGCCAAATTGCGCGTACTTGAGGAGCAATGCGCGGAACTTGGAATATCCTTGCAGGGAGCGCTGGCCATAGGAGACGGCGCGAATGATCTTCCCATGTTACTGGCCGCTGGTTTAGGCGTGGCATACCGGGCGAAGCCGGCAGTGCAGCGTCAAGCGAAAGCACGCTTAACTCACTGTAATTTAGACGCGCTCACCTGGGTGGTAGGTTAACATGACACAACGACGATTATTATTTCTGCAAGCGCTTATAAGCGCGCTTATTTTAGGCGCGGCACTGGTATCGCAGTACGGATTTGGGCTTTATCCGTGTGAGTTATGCCTGGCGCAGCGCGTGCCCTATGCGTTGATTGTTCTGATTGGAGCGTTCGGGGCATGGTTTTGCCGCAATCTGCGCTGGCAACGGTGGCTGATTTTCCTCAATGCGGCGTTATTTTTTGCTGACGCAGGGATTGCTGGTTATCACGCCGGAGTGGAGGCAGGAGTGTTTCCGGGGCCGGACGCCTGCTCCAGTAAAGGTGGCGGCGAGGAGTCGCTGGAGGAGTTGAGGCAGATGATTTTAAACGCGCCACGCGTCTCTTGCGATCAGGCACAGTTTTATTTCTTAGGCCTTACCATGGCCGCATGGAATGCGCTCGCCGCGCTCGGCCTTGCCGTTCTTTCGGTTTATTTTATGAGAAAGCAGAAAAAATGAGCCGTCGCCTGCCGGGAGATCTTACGAAAAATCAGGAAATAGAGCGCATGATCCGTGTGGATCAAGCTGGAGAATACGGTGCCGTGCGTATTTACCAGGGCCAGCTGGCGGTGCTGAAAAATAACGCCACTATCGCTCAGATGGCGCAGCAGGAGCAGCGCCATCTGGAGGCGTTTAATGTCATGGCGGCCCAAAGGCGCGTTCGGCCAACCGCCTTACAACCGCTCTGGCATGTGGGCGGTTGGCTGATGGGTGCAGGATCCGCCTTGCTTGGCGAAAAGGCGGCTATGGCGTGTACGGTGGCGGTGGAATCGGTAATTGATGAGCATTACCGCAAACAAGAAGACCGGCTGGACGCCGAAGAAGCGCCGCTTCGGAAAATCATCCAGGAATTCAGGCGCGAAGAGATGGAACATCACGACACCGCCCTGGCTAATGGCGCGGAACTATCTCCATTTTATGGCGTACTTACGGCAGCGGTAAAGGCGCAAACGCGCCTGGCTATCTGGCTTTCCGAGCGCATTTAATCTCGCCGGGGACTATTCACACGCCTCTACGTTCAAAATCAATGCGCGGATCTACCAGGCAGTAAGTAAGATCACCAATCAGGCCAAACACCAGTCCAATAAGCGTGAAAATATAGAGCGTGCCAAACACCACCGGATAGTCACGCCCCACCACGGCTTCATAGCCTAGTAACCCTAAGCCGTTGAGCGAAAAAATAATCTCAATCAAAAGTGCGGAAGTGAATAAGACTTTAAGTAACGCCGCCGGAAAACCTGCAATCACAATCAGCATGGCGTTGCGAAAGACATGGCCATAAAGCACGCGCCGCTCCGTCAGACCTTTGGCGCGCGCCGTGGTGACGTAGAGCTTGTGTATTTCATCAAGAAAGCAATTTTTGGTAAGCATGGTAAGGCTGGCAAATCCGCCTACCGCCATGGCGGTTATCGGAAGCGTGATATGCCAAAGATAATCTGTTATTTTCTGAGGCCATGAAAAGGCTTCCCACCCTTCCGAGG
>CAZRJZ010000026.1:2652-4038 GCA_964600465.1 uncultured Rickettsiales bacterium | reverse complement strand
TTGTCCAGATATCGAACGCCGAACCGTCCCGCACGGCCTTCTTAATGCCAAGCGGAATGGAGATTAAATAGGTAAGCAGCGTGGTCCATAGGCCGAGCGAAATGGTAACCGGCAGTGTTTGTGCAATTAAATGAAGCACGCTGGCATTGCGGAAGAAGCTGCCTCCGAAGTCAAAGGTTAAATAATTGCCGAGCATTTCAAAGAAACGGGTCAATGGCGGCTTATCAAATCCATACATTTTCTCGATGCGCGCTACCAATTCCGGATCCAGGCCGCGCGCGCCGCGATAGGTGGTGTCAAAATTTGCCATTTGCGCGCTGTCTTTGCCTGCAAAGTCAGATCCGCCGCCGCTAATGGCCGCCGTTGCGTCGGAATGAATATGCGTGAGATTCGCTACCATGCGCTCCACCGGCCCACCGGGCGCAGCTTGCACAATCAGGAAATTTAGCGCCATGATGCCAAACAACGTTGGGATCATAAATAAAAAGCGCCTGATAATATAAGAGGTCATGAAATGTGCTGCTGTTATAGGTATAGCATCGGTACACTAAAGCAGATGCGTGCGCCAAGAAAAACTGATCCGATGCGACGGATTAGTTCTAAACAATAATTAACTTATTATTTTTTAATTATTTTCTTCTATCTTTATCCCAATAAGCCTGTCGAAAAAAGTTGCGATTACCGGATTCAAACGTTAGAACTCATTGGCTCGCCGGTGCTGTTGAAACGAATAGTGGAAGAAGTGGGGTCTCGCATGAGCATAATGCAGGAAGCTGTTTCCCGCCGGAAATTCCTTGGCGGTCTGGTCGCCGGAGGTCTGGCGCTTACCGCGCGTCCGGTCCTCGCCTCCTACCCTTCCAGGCACCCACGTCTGCTTTCATTTGAAAATCTCCATACCGGAGAAAAAATCAAAAATCTTCCTTACTGGGAAAATGGCCGTTACCAGAGGGACGCCATGGCTGAGATCAACCATATCTTGCGCGACTTCAGAACCGATGACGTCAAAGCCATAGACCCGCAGCTGATAGATATGATTTACCATGTGCATCAGCAAGTTGGTTCACGTGCTCCGTTCCAGATTATTTCCGGCTATCGTTCCCCCCATACCAACGCCATGCTAAACAGGAACAGCGACGGCGTGGCGAAAAAAAGCATGCATATGGAAGGAAAAGCCATTGACGTTCGTCTTGATGACCGCAGCGTTTCCGATATACGTAAAGCGGCAATGCGCATGCGACGTGGCGGGGTAGGTTATTATCCGCAATCTGACTTTGTGCACCTGGACACCGGGCGTGTGCGCAGCTGGGGTTGATTAAGTTGCTCCCATGCTCGGAGAAATAAGGTTGCATCGGCCCTCAAAAAGGCCTAAATACGTGCATCATTTGT
>CAZRJZ010000026.1:0-2642 GCA_964600465.1 uncultured Rickettsiales bacterium | reverse complement strand
AGATTCTCGATCGTTTTCATGTTAGCGTGCCAAAGGGGCATGTAGCGTATACGCCGCAGGAGGCGGTGCATGCGGCGCAGGCAATTGGCGGAAAGTTATGGGTGGTGAAAGCGCAAATCCACGCGGGTGGACGCGGTAAGGGCAAGTTTCTGGAGAAAGAAGCCGGGGATAAAGGCGGTGTGCGCTTGGCAAAAACCCTGGAGGAAGTGGAACGCCATACCATCCAGATGCTTGGAAATACGCTGGTGACCCACCAGACCGGTCCGGAGGGGCGGTTGGTTAAACGCGTGTATGTTTCTGAAGGAACAGATATTAAATCTGAGCTGTATTTGAGCCTGCTGGTTGACCGTGCAACGTCGCGCATTACCTTTGTGGCTTCAGCGGAAGGCGGGGTGGATATTGAGGAAGTGGCGGCCCATCACCCGGAGAAAATCTTTATGGTGGATATTGACCCCGCCTGCGGATTTCAGCCTTTCCATGCGCGCAAATTAGCATTCTCTCTCGGTATTCCAAAAGAGTTGATGAATGCGTTCAATGAGTTTGCAGAAAAGCTCTACACGTGTTTTGTGGAAACCGATGCTTCGCAAGTGGAAATTAATCCGCTGACCATCACGCAAGACGGCAAGCTTCTGGCGCTTGACGCTAAGTTTAACTTCGACGAAAATGCGCTCTTCCGCCACACGGAAATTGCCGATTTGCGTGATCCGGACGAAGAAGATCCGCTGGAGCAGAAAGCCGCAAAATTCGGACTCTCTTATGTGAAAATGGAAGGCAATATCGGCTGCATGGTAAACGGCGCCGGCCTTGCCATGGCCACGATGGATATCATTAAACTCTACGGCGGTACGCCGGCTAACTTCCTGGATGTCGGCGGCGGCGCTAACAAAGAAAAAGTAACGGAAGCGTTCAAACTGATTCTCTCTGATCCCAACGTGGAGGGGATTCTGGTGAACATTTTTGGCGGTATCATGCGCTGTGATATTATTGCAGAAGGTATTATTACGGCGGCGCGTGAAGTTTCCCTTAGCGTGCCGCTGGTGGTGCGTCTGGAGGGTACCAACGTGGATTTGGGCAAGAAAATGATGGCGTCTTCCGGTCTGGCCATTCTTGCTGCTGATAATTTAGCCGATGCGGCAGAGAAAATTACCAAAGCCGTTAAAAACCAGAAAGCCGCTTAGAAAAGAAAGCTCCGCGGTGACAGCGAGGTGCTTAAGGATGATATGGCAGAAGAACCGACTTCTCTCACCGGCGCCGATATTATTGTTAAGGCGATCTTAAACGAGGACGTGGATACCGTTTTCGGATATCCCGGAGGTGCGGTGCTGCCGGTATATGACGCTATTTTCAAGCAAAACCAGCTACGGCATGTGCTGGTGCGCCATGAACAGGCCGCCACCCATGCCGCTGAAGGCTACGCGCGCTCAACCGGCAAAGTTGGCGTGGTGCTGGTGACTTCGGGTCCTGGCGCTACCAATGCGGTCACCGGTCTGACGGACGCGCTGATGGATTCTATCCCGCTGGTGTGTATCACAGGGCAGGTGCCCACGCATCTGATTGGTTCAGATGCCTTTCAGGAAGCCGATACCACCGGCATTACCCGATCATGCACAAAATATAACTACCTAGTCAGGGACGTTTCCGAGTTGCCACGGATTATCCATGAGGCGTTTTACATTGCGCGCACAGGCAGGCCTGGGCCGGTGGTGATTGATATTCCTAAGAACATTATGAACATGCCTGGCGAATACAGGGGTAAGCCGGATGGCAAGCGGGCATCGTATAAACTAAAGCACGAAGGCGAGGAGAGCGCTATTGAGGCGGCCGTTGCGCTGATGGCTTCGGCCAAGCGGCCGGTGTTTTACGTGGGCGGCGGCGTGATCAATGCCGGATCCGCCGCATGCGCGGACTTAACGGCATTGATTCGTGAAACCGGGTTTCCTTGTACGACTACGCTAATGGGGCTTGGCGCGTTTCCGGGGTCGGACAAGCAGTTTCTTGGCATGCTTGGGATGCACGGCAGTCTGGAAGCGAACATGGCAATGGCTGAGTGCGACGTGATGATCAATATCGGCGCCCGGTTCGATGACCGCGTGACCGGGAGGTTAGACGGATTTTCCAGGCACTCTAAAAAAATCCATGTGGATATTGATCCTTCCTCCATCAACAAAACCGTAAAAGTGGATATCCCGATCATTGGGGATGCCGGCGCCGTGGTCAAGCATATGCGTAAATTGTGGAACGGACGGCATCGGCCACATCTTTCCAAAGCACAGGGGGCGTTGGCGCTATGGTGGGAAAAAATTGAAACCTGGCGCGCGCGGAAAAGCTTCAGCTACCAGCAAGGCAAAGGCGATATTAAGCCGCAATACGCGCTTGATCGCTTAAATCAGATTACCAAAGCGTACTCTACTTATATTACCACGGATGTTGGCCAGCATCAGATGTGGGCGGCGCAGTTTCTTACCTTCGACGCGCCGAACCGCTGGATGACTTCCGGAGGGCTAGGCACGATGGGGTATGGTTTTCCCTCTGCGATCGGGGTGCAGATTGCAAATCCGGAGGCGCTGGTAGTATGCGTAACAGGAGAAGCATCGTTCCTGATGAATATCCAGGAGCTTTCCACCGCTATGCAGTACCGTCTG
>CAZRJZ010000025.1:7161-9721 GCA_964600465.1 uncultured Rickettsiales bacterium | reverse complement strand
AGCGACTGCTTAAGGAGCGCGATAATTTGGGCGTGCTCGTGCACATGGGCATGAAAAGGGGCGCCCTGGAAATGCGTGAGCGTATATTCCGGGTGTGTGCTGGCGTGGTGGCCGTAAAGAATACCGGTGCAGCCCACCGCTTCGGCGCAAGCCAGGTCAATATCGCTGTCGCCAATAAACCATACATCCGGGCCGGGATTAGTGTCGGTGTTTTCCAGCGCCAGGTGCACCGGATCCGGATGGGGTTTGTCGCGTGCTGCGTCATCGGCGCCAATGACGCTATCGAAATATCCACCCCAGTTTAAATAGTTTACTTCCTGTCGCAAATTACCGCCTTTTTTATTGCTGACTACAAAACATTCCAGAGATTGCGCACGGATGAATTCCAGGAGTTCCTGCGCCTGTGGGAGTGGACGTAACTGGTCTAAATGGCGCGCGCGGTAATGCGCCTGATAGCGCTCGCCTGCTTTTTTCCAATCTTCCCCAAAAATCTCCGGAAAAGAATCGCGCATGGATTTGCGCACGCGGTGCATGGTTTCCTCCATGCTCCATTGTGGCAGGTTTTCTTCTGAGAAAGTGGCGTTGAGTGCGGCATGGATAATCGGCCACGTGTCCACGAGCGTATTATCCCAGTCAAAAATAATAGCGCGCGGTGAGGGAAGGGGCTTTACCACGCGTCATACCCTGTTTGTTTGTAGATATGGGTCTGGTAGAGGTTTAAAAGCCGTTGCGTTATGGTTCCCGGCTTGCCGTTGCCGATAACGGTATTTTCTACCTTTACCACCGGTAACACATTGGCGCTGGTGCTGGTAAGAAACGCTTCGCTGGCTTGCGCAACTTCCGCCAGTGTAAAAGGCCGCTCGGTGACGGCGATAGTATTTTCCTGCGCCAGCTGCAATACCATATTCCGCGTGATGCCGCTTAAGATATGCGCATCTGCCGGGTGGGTAATAACGCCTTCTTTTTCAAGCACAATAAAAGCGTTAGAAACCGCACCTTCAGTGACGGTACCATCTGCTTTAATTAGCCACGCCTCGCGTGCTTTGGCCTTTGATGCCTCCTGCTTGGCCAGCACATTGGGCAGCAGACCGACCGATTTAATATTGCAGCGTCCCCAGCGATTGTCTGGCAGCGTGATCACGCTTACGCCTTTTTCCACTTCTGAAGCTTTAGGAGTTTTGGGGCCAGAAATGGTCATGATTAGCGCCGGTTTAACGCAAGCGGGAAACGGATGATCGCGCCGCGCCACGCCCCGTGATATTTGCATGTAAAGGCCGCCATGTGCACGCGTATTGCGCGCAAGCAGTTCCTGCATCACCAGCTTCAGCGCTGCATCTGACATGGGAAAGGAAATAGCTAATTCCTCCAACGAGCGGCGCAGGCGCGCAAGATGCAGATCCGCATCCAGAAACCGCCGGTTATAAAAGGCGATATATTCATATATCGCATCGGCGAACTGGTATCCCCGGTCTTCAATATGCACGTATGCCTGTGCATGCGGCACATAAGCGCCGTTGACATAAGCGGTGCGGCTCATACCCCCTCCGGCAGGAATGGGCGGGGAGCGTAGCCGAAATCGTGCGCGGCCATTTCGTGCGAAAACACCAAATCTTCGTTCATACGCCTGGCCATCTCTCCGTTAATATGGCTTTTGTGGCGTAAGCTCCCATAAACGTCAAGCACGAGCGGAAGAAAAGGCAGTGGAAAGATGCGGGGTTTTTTACCCATGGCGGCAAATAGCCGCTCTGCCATATTGCGGTAGGTAAGCGTTTCGCCGCCGCTTAAGTTATAAGTTTTATGGTGTGTTTTCGTGGAGATAAGCGCCGCCAGCGCTGCATCTGCCAGATCTTCGGCGTGCACGGGCTGGCGAAGTCCTTTGGCAGGCGGATGACACGCGCCATACGCGTGATATTCTGGTCTAATCCTACCCCATACACCAGCGTAGGTCGCAGGATGGTATAGTCCACAGCATTAGTAGTGCAGTAATGTGCTGTCTGCTGCTCTGCTAGCGCCAGCTTGCGTACGATAGTCTGTTCATAAGGATTCAAGGATCGTTCTTTGCCAAAGAGTGATGTAGAGCCAAATGCCACCAGGCGTTTAACGCCGGTTTGATGGGAAAGTAATGCTGGCAAAAGCCACAAGCCGGCGCAGTGGAAAAGCAGGGGAGATTTTTCCTGTTCTGAGGAAAACGCCGCTTGCGTCAGATCCGCTTCTACCCAGCGCAGATGAGGATGGTTGAAGCAAAGCGGCTTGCGGCTTATGGCCGTAACGCGTGCCCCCATGGCCAGTAATTTTCCAAGTAAGATAAGGCCAATCTGAGAAGTCGCGCCGGTGAGTAAGACGGAACTCTCTCCGCTGTAGGGGGAGGGATCTCTGTTTTTCTCACAGGCCAGGTAACGATAAATAATAAGCAACCGCCTGGATGCCTTCACATGCGCATTGCTTACCTGGCGGGGCAGGAAGCGTTTTAAAAAATAGCGCGTCCAGATGCTGAGTGCAAGAAGGCGCAAAATCCACCCTGCGGTGGAGGCGGAAAAATGTTTCTCAAAATACCGTATAA
>CAZRJZ010000025.1:0-7151 GCA_964600465.1 uncultured Rickettsiales bacterium | reverse complement strand
CCACGTGCTTTGCAGCGCTCAATAAATGAGGAAGGGGCGTTACTGGTGGAGAGTAAATGCACGGCGCGCACTTGTGGCACAAATAAAATGTCGCCGCCCATACGGTGGATACGCATGCATAAATCCAGATCCTCCACATGGAGAAAATATCCCTCATCGAGTCCACCGAGCTTCTGATAGTCGGCAAGCCGCAGGAACATGCACGCGCCTGAAATGGCAGGGACTTTGAGGGGGGAGTCCGGAAGTTTTTCGTCGTGGATATTTAAGCGTTTTAGTCGCAGGAATTTGTGTAAGGCGAGACTCTCGCTCAAGGCCGTGTACGGGGTCAGTAACTGCCGCCGCGCCGCCCGTTGAGCGCTGCCATCGGCGTTGACGATATTCACGCCTGCCATCATGGCTTTCGGGTGATTTTCCAGCGCTGCAATCAGCGGCGGGAGCGCACCGGTTTCCAGCAAGCAATCCGGATTGAGCAAGAGAATATATTCCCCGGTTGCAGATTGTGCACCCAGGTTACATGCTGCCGCAAACCCGATATTGCCATGGCCGGTGAGGAGCGTAAATGGCGTAGCGTTTGCCAGCGCTGTTAAGCGCTCTACCACCTCCGGCGGGTTGCCGTTATCCACTACAATAAGCTCATGCAAGCCTTCCTGCCCAAGCGCGCGCATCATAGCATGATCCAGCACTTCACCGGTATGGTAACTCACCATTACCACGCTAACGCGCATATCTCCTACCATGGCGCAGGATGGGCTTTATAATCCTGCCAGCTTTGCAGGCTTCTGTCGCGCTCGGAGAGATTGTCGCATGCAGCCGGCCACGGAATATGCAAATCCGGATCATCGGCGCGGATGCCGCCTTCGCCGGCTTTGCTGTAGAGGCCGGTGACTTTATAGAGCATATCCACAGGCTCGTTGCCAAGCACGCAAAATCCATGCGCGAAACCTGGCGGGATCCAGAATAACAGCCCGTTTTCGCCGGAAAGTTCCACCGCGTGATGCTGGCCGTAAGTGGGCGAATTAGGCCGAATATCCAGCGCTACGTCCCACACGCGGCCACGCGTTACGCCTACCAGCTTGCCTTGGGTGGGCGTGTGCTGATAATGCAGGCCGCGCATAACGCCGGGTGCGGAACGTGAATGATTGTCTTGCGAAAAATCGGTTGGAAGTCCCGCCTCAGCAAAGCGTGCCGCGTGGAAACGCTCCACAAAAAAACCGCGTGCATCGCCATGCAGATCAAGCTGCACAATTTTTAAATCTTTTATGGGGCAATCAGCTACGTTCATACCGTTCCTCCATACACGCCCTTAACCCCTCCTGCCAAGGGGGAAGCGTTATGCCCAGAAGGTCTGCTGCTTTTTTGCAAGAAAGGCGGGAGTTATGAGGGCGTTGCGCCGGAGTGGGATATTCAGCGGTCTTAATAGGGATGACACGCTTTACCGCCAGCTTCTCGCCATGCGCTTTTGCCTGCTGGAATATTGCTTCTGCAAAACCATGCCAGCTGGTTTCTCCACTATGGCACAGATGGTAAAGGCCGTAGGGAGCTTCCTTTCGGGAGGAGTGAATATCAAGCACACTCAGTGCCGTTGTCGCCAGGTGCGGCGCGTAGGTAGGTGCGCCGATCTGGTCGGATACTATCCGCAACTCTTCCCGCTCAGCGCCAAGGCGAAGCATGGTATTGAAGAAGTTTTTACCGTGCGCGTCAAACACCCAGGACGTGCGGAAAATCCAATATTTGCCTCCGATACGTTGAATTTCTTGTTCTCCGGCTAGTTTGCTTTCGCCGTATACGTTCAGCGGATCGGTGGGATCTTCTTCCGCATGTGGGTTGGCTCCGGCGCCATCAAACACATAATCGGTGGAATAATGCACCAGCGGAATATCACGGGCGCGGCAATACTCCGCCATTATGCCAGGGCTTATGCCATTGACCCTAAACGCCAGCTCACGCTCGCTTTCGGCTTTATCGACCGCTGTGTAGGCTGCGGCGTTAATAACGGCGGCAGGCGCGAAGACTTCCAGCTGCCGGCTAAATTTTTGCGGATCGGAAAGATCGGCCTGCGCGCGCGTGCACGCAATGGCGCGGTCGCCCAGTAATTTGTAAAGGGCGCTGCCTACCTGTCCGTTTGCTCCTAAGAGCAGTATTTTGCTCATGCGATTGTTCCCTTTAGCCCTACGTAATCTATTTTGCCGCTGCCTAAGCGCAATAATTTTTCCATGTGGATAATTTTTTTAGGAACACTGATTTCCGGCAAATGCGCTTCTTGAGCACGGCTCAGCAACTGCTCGCGCGTGAGCGCTGCTGATTCGGTAAAGAGAATGATGTGCTCGCCTTTGCGGTCATCATTCATGGCAATGGCGGCGTGCGCGGCGTCCGGCCAATAGGTTGCGGCCAGCTCTTCGGCCAGCGCCAGGGATACCATCTCGCCGCCGATCTTGGCAAAGCGCTTGGCTCGGCCTTTAATGTGGATGTAGCCTTCTGTGTCAATCTCCACAATGTCTCCGGTGTCATACCATGCTTGCGCCGGCTCCAGGGTTCCGGGATGCTCGGCGCGAATGTAGCCGCGCATTACGTTGGGGCCTTGAATGCATAAACGCCCACCGCTTTCTAGGCCTTCTACCGGCTCTATTCTGCATGCAATACCAGGGAAAGGCCTGCCCACCGTGCCTTCTTTATGTTCAAGCGGCGTGTTGAAAGCAATGGCAGGACTGGCTTCTGTTACGCCGTAGCCCTCCAGGATCGGCACGCGGAACCGGTCTATCCACAGCGCGCGTGTCTGCGGTTTCAGCTTCTCGGCTCCTGCTACCGCAAGGCGCAAAGAATGGAAATCATAGGCATGAGCGGCATTGGCATAGGCCCTGAAAAACGTGTCCGTCCCCAGCAGAATCGTGGCGTTTGTATCGTACACCAGTTCAGGAATAATGCGGTAATGCAATGGGCTGGGGTAGAGAAACGTGCGGATGCCAAGCATCAGCGGCAGTAATGTGCCGATTGTCAGGCCAAATGAATGAAAGATTGGCAGCGCGTTAAACATCACATCGCGTTGCGTGAAACTTAAGCGTGCGCCTGCCTGGTAAATATTAGCCAGTAAATTGGCATGGCTTAAGCACACACCTTTAGGCGTTCCTTCGGAGCCGGAAGTGTAAAGGATAACCGCTGTTTCATCGAAATATTCCGATTCCCCTGTAGAGGCAGGGATTTTTAATGCCATTTTGGGAAATTGCGCTTCCAGTCTGGCAACAAGTTTATCCTTCAGTGTAAGGCTTTTACGTACATCCTCCAAGTATACCACCTGCCGCTCCGCTTGAAGCGCTTCTACCAGCGGCTGCAGTTTGCCCCGCGCAATAAATGCGCGTGAAGTGATCACGGTATCCGCTTCGGCCATACGGCAGGCCAGCTGAAGGTTGCGGATGCCGGAAGAAAAATTGAGCATCGCGGGAATGCGGCCAAGCCGGTGCAATGCCAGAAAGGCCAGTAATCCGCCCATTGAGGTCGGCATTAAAACCGCCACGTTGCGCCGCTTTCCAATGCGATTGCGCAAAGCTTCCGCCAGCGCGAATGTCCGGGTGAACAGCGACCGATACGTAACCGGCGCACGGTTAATATCTTCCGCCACCACCATTTTCATGCCGAATTGTTGCGCAGAATTGGCGAGCTGGTTTAACAGGCTGGTAGGGGTGAACTGCGCCCGGAACATATTTTCTGTCATCAGGTCATAGATCCACTGCGCCGCCAGACGCCGGCGCTCTTTGCCGCGTGCCGCCGGAGGCAGTTCCATTAAGCAGGAGGCAAAAAACGTGATGGTAATGCGTGGGAGCCAGCGCTGACGTACTTTTCCTCCAAGTTGCGAAAGTTTTGAGTATTGCGCGCCTTGAATATGTACGGGCAGTACGGTGGCATGGGTTTTATCTAAAATTAGGCCGGTGCCATCGTAGATTTTCATGATGCCGCCGGTGGTGGTAATCCGTCCTTCCGGGAAAATAACCACCTGCCCACCGCTGCGCAGGTGCGCAATCACGCTTTTAGTGGTCATGGGCTGGCTTGGATCAACCCGGAAAACCTGTACAAGCTTGAGCAACGGCTTGAAATACCACTTGCGCGCTTGATGGAGGTTCATGGCGAAAGCGGGGATGTTTGGCAGGAAAACCGCCAGCAGCAACGGGTCAAGAAAAGACTGGTGGTTGCATATAATCACCGATCCTGCGCCACTCGCCCTGGCGTGCTCAAATCCTCGCAGTTCTACGCGAAATAGAAATTTAAGAAGCCGCTGAAGCGCTCTGCGCAAGTGATTTTTTAGCATAATAGCACACTCCAAGGTTTAGTGTTGCCAATACCAGAAAAAGCCCGGTGATGCTCACGCCAAGCATGAGTAGTATTGCGCAGACGATTGCTGCTATGGTCATGAATAGTGAATCAAACAAATTACTCGCGGCAATCACGCGTGAGCGGTATGCGTCTTCTGTGCCGGTTTGCAAAATGGCATAGAGCGGCACCATGTAGATGCCGCCGCATACAGCAACCATAAGCATGGCGACCATAATCAGCCAATGTTGCGGATGTGAGAGAAATTCTGTTACGCTGGTGAGTTCTTGGCCAGTGGTAGGAATAGGGCTGGTAAAGACGATGATGGTGGTGAAGAATGAAACGCCTAATAGCGCAAGTGGTGCATAGCGCGTTGAAATCTGCCCTTTAAGCAGCACATCTGCCAGTACAGCGCCAAGGGCAATGCCAATAGAGAAAATTGTCAGAAACATTGTATAAACTTGCCCGTCTGCATGCACCACTTCTTTGGCATAATTGGCAAACTGAGACATGTATACAGAGCCAGTCAGCAAAAACCAAGAAAGGCCAAGGATGGCTGTAAATACAGTGGAGGAGCGGCGTGCGAAAGCAATAATCTCCCGTGTGCCGGACCAAAGGCGGAAATGCACGTGCGTTTCGGGCGCCGCTGGTTTTGTGTGTGGAATCAGCAGGCTGGCGATGAACCCGATGATTGCAACGCCCAGCAAGCTTAAGCCGATAGCGTGCGCAGATACTTCCACCAGCAATGCTCCGGCGATCAGCCCGAGCAATACCCCCATGTACGTGCCTGCCGATATAAACCCGTTCCCCGCCAGCAACTCCTTGTGATGCAAGTGTTCCGGTAGAATACTGTATTTAATAGGGCCGAAGAAGGTAGAATGCGTGCCGCTGATAAACAGCATGACCATGAGCAGGTAGATATTATGCGTGTAAAATCCCCAATAGGCCACTGACATAATGAGTATTTCCGCAATTTTTGTATAGGTAACCAGCCGCGCTTTCTCGATTTTATCCGCCAGCTGTCCGGCTACGGAGGAGAAAATAATAAATGGCATCACCAGAAGCGCTGCGCACATGGTGACGAGTACGGCTGGTTTTTCTACAGGCAAATCAATGCCATGATTGGACGCATAGGCAATGAGCACCACGAGTCCGTTTCTTAGCATATTATCGTTAAATGAACCAAAAAACTGCGCGATAAAGATTGGCAGGAACCGCCGCTTTAAAAATAAGCGGTATTTCAGGTGGGTGATATCCGGTAGATCCATGGCTTAAAACGTTTATGCGTTGCAAGAGTATATGGCGTAGCCTATATATACGGTGGCTACAATCACCAATTTAACAGAATCATTCATGCAAAAACCTACCCGCGAGGATGCTGAAAGCGCTGTGCGCACCTTGCTTGCTTATACAGGAGAAGATCCCTCGCGTGAAGGTCTGGTTGATACGCCGCGACGCGTAATCAATGCCTACGAGGAGTATTTTGCGGGGTATGCTCAGGATCCAAAAGCAATATTAGACCGCACCTTCAGGGAGGTGGATGGTTATGATGAAATGGTGATCTTGCGGGATATTCGTTTTGAATCGCACTGTGAGCATCACTTGGCGCCTTTTTATGGCCGGGCGCACATTGCGTATATTCCAAGTTCGCGGGTGGTCGGCTTAAGCAAGCTGGCGCGATTGGTGAATATCTATGCCAAAAGGTTGCAGATTCAGGAAAAAATGACAGCGCAAATTGCCGAGGCCCTGCAAGATGTGTTGCAGCCAAAAGGCGTGGCGGTGGTGATTGAAGCCGTGCATACCTGCATGACCATGCGCGGCGTGCACAAGCAAGGCGCCACTATGCAGACAAGCCGCTTAACGGGTCTGTTCCGCAGCGATCACCGCACAAGACAGGAATTTTTTGACCTGATTAAGATTCCATCTTTCCATAACGCATCCGGATAATGTTACCAACAGGGCGTGTCATGCATTTTTCCCGGCTTTGGTTTGTGTGTTTACCTATCGTCTTTGCTCCTGCTTTTGCTAGCGCCGATTCAATCATTGCCGACGCCGATCCTTTGGCTATTGCAGCTTTAGAGCCGTCCGCCGCTCCTTCAGCGGAGGAGGCGCAGCCGCGAATATCCGAATTTTTGGCGGCAGAGCACGCCGCGTTGCTGGCGGCGCTTGCGCGCTATGAAGCCATGGTAGGCGAAGGCGGCTGGCCGGAATTACCTGCGGGGCCAAAACTTGTCCCCGGCGAGCACGATGAACGGGTTCCGCTACTGCGCGTAATTCTTACGCGTACTGGGGATTTTAACGGCTATCCCGCCGGTCAGGCGCAGCCTGCCGATGGGCTCTATGATCCCTTGCTGGAAGCGGCGATGCATCGTTTTCAACATCGCCACGGATTGGAAGAAGATGGCGTGGTTGGCGCCAAAACCCAGTCGGCTTTGCGGGTTCCTGCTTTTAAGCGTCTTGCGCAGCTGCGGTTAAATGCGGAGCGTGTGGGCCGGTTTCTCGTGCAGTACAGCGCCCAAGGGCGTAGCGTTATTGTTAACATTCCTGCCGCCAAAATTATGATGCTGGAAGACGGCGCTTTTTATGCCCAGATGCGTGCGGTGGTTGGCAAACCGGATAGGCCTTCGCCGCTGCTGCAAAGCGAGATAAACGCCGTGCATTTTAATCCGTCTTGGTACGTGCCCACGAGCATCGCTTCTAAGGATTTGCTGCCAAAAATTATGAAAGATCCGGATTTTCTGGAAAAAAGCGGCTTTACCGTAATTCATAATGGCGAGGTGGTGGAGTCCGGCATGCTGGATTTAGACGAAATGCAGCATTCTCCGCATCAGTACCGTTTGCGCCAGAAACCT
>CAZRJZ010000024.1:0-9735 GCA_964600465.1 uncultured Rickettsiales bacterium | reverse complement strand
TATCAACAATTAAATCGATCACGGGCTGCATTTGCTCATGGCCATACATCACCGCGCCAAGCATCACTTCTTCCGTGAGTTCCTTCGCTTCTGATTCCACCATCAGCACGGAGCGCTTAGTGCCGGATACCACAAGATCAAGCTTATTGTCCGGATCTTCCAGATGTTTCTTCAGCGGATGTAAAATATACTGCCCTTCTGCATAACCAACACGTGCGCCCGCAATCGGCCCCATAAAAGGAATACCGGAAATGGTGAGTGCAGCAGAAGCGCCGATCATGGCCACAATATCCGCATCATTTTGTGTGTCATGAGAAAGAAGGGTGCAAATAACCTGCACTTCATTGCTGAAACCTTCCGGAAAGAGCGGACGGATTGGCCGGTCAATCAAACGGGAAGTTAATACTTCTTTCTCCGAAGGGCGGCCTTCACGCTTAAAAAAACCTCCGGGAATTTTTCCGGCCGCAAAGGCTTTTTCCTGGTAGTGCACGGAAAGAGGAAAGAAATCGACGTCCGGCTTGGCCGCTTTAGCAGCAACCACGGTGCAGAGCACCACGGTATCTCCATAGGAAGCGAGCACGGCGCCATCTGCCTGGCGCGCAATACGGCCAGATTCAAGCGTCAGCGTACGACCGCCCCATTCGATTTGTTTGCGGGTAATGGTGAACATAGTTATATCCTTATGATGTATGATGTGTAAGCGCCCGGCATTCAGGGAGATTATGTGCCCTGAATCCTGAAGCCGGATGCCAAGTGCTATTTACGCAAGCCAAGCTTTTTAATCAGTTGCTCATACCGGTTCGCGTCAATACTCTTTAAATAGTCGAGCAAACGGCGGCGGCGGCCAACCATAACAAGCAAGCCACGGCGAGAATGATGGTCTTTCTTGTGTGCGGCAAAATGATTGGTTAGATGATTAATGCGCTCTGTAAGCAATGCGCATTGCACTTCCGGCGAACCGGTATCACCGGCTTTGGTTGCGTATTCTTTGATTGTTTCTTCTTTCTTTTTCACTGCATGACTCGACATCGCTGCTTCCTTTCTTAAAAAAAATCGTGCCTAGTGCCTAGTGTCTTGGGTCCTCAACATATTCAGGGCACAAAACACTAACCACTAGCCACCCAGATTAAACACACGCAGCGGACTCATAACACCCCGCTCAAAACGAGTAAGCGCGACCAGCCTGCCTTCATGCAAGGCCTGCCATATGTCACCGCTTTCAATTCCGGCCATCTCGCCGGGATCGAAGGCAACAACACCGCCATGCGCCAGTTTTTTTGCGTTTGCGGAATCTATTTTCCAAGCCGGGATGTCGTCCAGCACGGATTCCACAGGGTACAAACACGCTGCAAGCTCGCCTTTATGCACCAGTTCCTCCAGCTTTTCCAGAGAAATCGCCTGTTCGGTACCAAATTTTCCTACGCGGTTGCGCACCAATTCGCTAACATATCCGCACGTTCCCAAAGCGCGCGCTATATCCCTTCCCAGCGAGCGAATATAGGTGCCCTTACCGCAATGCACAAAAAAACCTGCGCTTTTTTCATTAAAATCAACTATTTGCATATTCTCCACATACACAAATCTGGGCTGCATCTCCACCGCCTCCCCTGCCCTGACCCGCGCATATGCCCGCTGGCCAGAAATTTTTATAGCTGAGTAAGCAGGCGGGATCTGTTGGATTTGTCCAATAAACAGCGGTAAAATCGCCTCTACCTGGGCGCGTGCAGGGCGGCTAGCGCTAGTGGCGGTTATTTCGCCCTCTGCATCATCGGTGGAGCGCTCCTGTCCCCAGGTAAGACGGAAAAAATACGATTTTCTGCCATCCATGGCGTAAGAAACGGTCTTGGTAGCTTCACCGATCGCCAGCGGAAGCAGGCCGGAAGCGAGCGGATCCAATGTACCCGCATGACCAACCTTGGTTTCTTTATCAGCCCCTGCCAGGCACAGGAGATGTTTTACCTTCGCCACGGCTTTGGCAGAAGTCATGCCGGTCGGTTTATTAAGAATCAGCCAGCCATGAATAGGCATTAATCCAACGCCTCCGGATCTAATCCCGTTACAATTGCAGTGCCCCTTTGTGTGGCAGATTTAGCAACATCATCGGGGATATTCCATGTCAAACAGCTACAAGGGGCGGGACTCGGCACAAAAAGCCACAAGCATCCAGCGTTCATAACCATTTTTCCCTTTGCGTTTTCCTCTACCATGCTTCCGTGAGCTTGATAAGCCCCTGTTTATCACGGAAGTTACCAGGACTCCACTATGGCTATGGCTGACTTATTCAAGTCAGCCATAAAACGCAGCATTATGATTGTATCTGTATACTATCCCTCTAGGTTCATGTATTATAGTAAAAAAATGCTCCTGCGCGATGCATGATTGATGTTCCTGCCGCAACCAAAACCCGAAGCCTAAGCTTGGGGGATAAGTGCGATTGAAACACGCGCCATGGGCACGAGCCAATGGAAATTTACAAATAGGTGAGCGGACCCAATTATGGCGGAACTAAGAAATATTAAAAGATACCGGTGGTCACTCATAGCTCTATTTCTTCTAATGGGATGCCTGTTTTTCTACTTCCAGGGAGACCCCGAACAGGAAAAGTTCCGCACCGCTACAGTTGAAACCGGTGCCATTGAAGAAGTCATCACCGCCCAAGGAAAGCTGGAACCTCGGGATTATGTCAATGTCGGCTCACAAGTATCCGGCCAGATCCAGAAAATACATGTGCAGATAAGCGATGTGGTAAAGAAGGGGCAGCTCTTAGCAGAGATTGACCCGCGCATCTATCAATCCAAGGTAGAAGAAGACACGGCGCGCATCGTGTCTTTAAAAGCGCAGCTCGCCGATCAGCTGGCGGTATTGGAACTTGCCAGCCGTCAGCACTCTCGCAATCAAAGCATATATACCCAACAAGCAATCAGCAAAGACAGACTTGACCAGAGCGAATCTGCACTAAAGCAGGCGCGCGCTAAAGCCGCCTCCTTCAAAGCCCAGATCGAGCAGGCAAACTCCCAATTGCAAGCCAATAAGACCAATCTCGATTATACGAAAGTCTATGCTCCGATGGACGGTGTAGTCGCCTCGCTGCCTGTGCGTGAGGGACAAACGCTCAACTCCGTCCAGTCTGCTCCAACGTTGATGGAGATAGATAACTTAGATGTCATGACTGCGCGCGCGCAGGTAGCGGAAGCGGATATTTCAAAAATCACGCTTGGCATGCCTGCTTACTTTACCACGCTTGGCGACATGGAACATCGATGGAAAGGCACGGTGCGCCTCATTCAGCAATTACCGGAAATTATTAATGACGTAGTGCTCTACAACGTGCTCATCGATGTAGAAAATCCAGAACACAAACTCATGAACGGCATGAGCACGCAAATATTTTTTGAGCTTGGAAAAGCAGAAAACGTGCCAATACTTGCTTTAGAGGCACTTGGTAAACGCATGCCAAAAGAAGATAACGAAAAAGGCAAGGCCTATCAGGCGCAGGTAAAAAAAGACGGCAAGATCGAATCACGCATCGTCTTTGTGGGGCGAACCGACCGTATGAACGCTGAAATCAAGGACGGGTTAACAATCGGCGAGAGGGTGCTGATTCCACAAAAAGCAAAACCAGCGAGCAAATCTGGCAACAGTAGCGGAAGACCTCCTGGCAGCGGCCCACGCTTATGAGCGGCATTGTTCCTGCATTAGACATTAAAAACGCCACACGTATTTTCACCAGCGGCGACAGTGAAATCCGCGCATTGGATGATGTCAGCCTTACCATAATGCCCGGCGAATTTGTGGCCATTATGGGACAATCCGGCTCCGGAAAAACCACTTTGATGAATGTTATTGGCTGCCTCGATCCCCTGACCTCTGGCAGCTACCATGCATTTGGCAAGGATGTGGCGGCGCTCGATGCGGAACAAAAAGCGCAACTGCGCCGCGAGACATTTGGCTTCATTTTTCAACGCTACAATCTTCTTCCTACAGAAACGGCAGCAGAAAACGTTGAAATCCCTTCCGTATACGCAGGAACCGAGCGCAACGTCCGCAACGCCAGGTCAAAAGCATTGCTAAATCAGCTAGGGTTAGGCCAACGCACCATGCACCGCCCCAATCAACTCTCCGGTGGACAACAACAACGCGTGGCCATTGCACGCGCTTTAATGAATGATCCCCCGCTTATCCTTGCCGATGAACCCACCGGAGCGCTGGATACCAAAAGCGGTCAAGACGTGATGGCGCTGCTTCATTCCTTACATGCACAAGGCCGTACGATTGTGCTTATTACCCATGATGAGAAAGTTGCGCAAAACGCCGAGCGCATTATCCGCCTTCAAGACGGTAAAATTGTCGCTCAGGAAATAGTACGCCATGCGCAAACACAACCGGCGCAAATCGTACATAACGGAGGGACGATCACAACCTTGGCAAGCGCCCGGGAAGCTGCGCGTATGGCTCTGAAATCCTTGCGCACGAACATTTACCGCACCGCCCTTACCCTGCTTGGCATTATCATCGGCGTAGCAGCAGTGGTGACCATGCTGGCGGTTGGAGATGGAAGCAAGCAAAGCGTGGTTGATCAAATAAGCGCCATGGGCACAAACCTGCTTTTCGTGCGCACCGGCGCGCCAGGAATACGCCCGACCGGCGATATCGTCACATTAACCGTCGATGATGCGGAAGCGATAATACGGTTGCCAAACGTAATTGCCGCCGTACCGGGCCGTAGCGGCCGTATGACCGTACGATATGCCGAAACAGATTATCAAACGGTCGTCCAAGGCACAGGATCAACGTTTACCGATGTGCGAGACTGGCCGGTCGAGCAAGGAAAGTTTTTTACGCAAAATGATGTAATATCCTACACTCCGGTTGTATTGCTCGGCCAAACGGTAAGAAATATTCTATTCAGCACGGATGAAAATCCGATTGGAAAATTCATCCTGCTTAAAAACGTGCCGATGCAGATTATCGGCACACTCTCCAGCAAAGGGGCAAGCGCCTACGGAAATGATCAGGACGATGCGGTGTTTATTCCCTATACTACCGGCCTAGTACGCGTATTCGGGAAAAACTATTTAAGCGATATTACCGTCAAAGTAGCGGATGTCTCTAGAATCGATGAAACGCAGGATGCTATTCATGAGTTATTAATGCATCGCCACAAGGTCGAAGATTTTAATATCCGCAACATGCAATCCATCATCGCCACCGCCAGCGCCACGCAAGATACGCTCACCGTGCTACTTGGCGTCGTGGCTGCGGTTTCGTTGCTCGTTGGCGGCATTGGGGTCATGAATATTATGCTCGTATCGGTTACGGAGCGTACGCGGGAAATAGGCATTCGCATGGCCACCGGCGCAAGACAGAAAGACATACTCATGCAATTCAACATTGAATCCGTGGTGGTGTGCGCGGTGGGAGGCGTCCTGGGATTACTGCTTGGCTTTACTTTTGGCCTGATCCTGGAAAGCACCGGCATGCGGGTGATTTTCTCCCTATGGCCTCCCATCCTCGCATTCGCAAGCGCTTGCGCCACAGGCATTATTTTTGGCTACCTACCAGCACGTAAAGCCGCTCGCATGGATCCTGTCGTGGCGCTCAGCTCGGAATGACATGCTTGCATCCACCCTGCGAAGCTTCCCGCAATTGTTAAAAACCGTTAACAAGTGGCAAGCGTTCGGACATTTGTACACTATGAACGCCATGCCCCAGTCCGATTCTGCCCGTCGCCTTGCCCGAGAATTTTTGGGAAGGAAGATATTGCACCCCGACCTCGACTGGGAAGATCCAAGTGAGCCCAATACCGTAACAAAGAGATATTCTGTAAGAGAACTTTTGGGCCATCCGGATGTTACCGATGCGTTCAGAGGTTCACAGAAATTAGAACAACAACCTAATTTATATAAAGAATTGGCTGATTCGATCGTTCGGATTGCCGATTCCGGGGAGGTCGATACCGGTTTGCTCAGAAAAGGGCGTGCCATTTTGCCTCACCTAATAGCTGAGTCTAAAGATAACGAAAAATTTATGGGAAGGAATGCCTCTCAGGAGGCCGCGCGAGGCAAGTCTCTCCTCGTCTCCTTCCGACAGATCGAATTGCCGGCGCACGGCCTCAACCCTCCGTCGGGTCGAGGGCAAGCGTCTGGAACCGTTCGATGCCGGGAGTGGTGAAGTCGACATACTGGTCGGCCGAGAGTGGCTCGACGCGGCCGCCGCGGAACTTCTGCGAGATGAGGTACGCCTCGGGAGTCTTCCCGACCAGGGTGAGGATCTGCCGCCCGGTAAGCCCCGGGGCCTCGACCTCCTTGTATTCCTTGTCGATGCGGATGCGGTACCCAAGGGGAGGCAGCTTGGCCAGCATCCGTGACACGGAGCTGCGCCAGATTGAGCGGCGGGGCAATCAATTCCTGGAGCGTATCGTGGAAGCGGACAGCCCGACGCTGATCAAGACCTACGAGGGGCAGGTTAAGAAACTGGAAACGCGCAAGGTGGAACTGGCCGACAGGCTTGCTGAGTATGGGCAGGTGGAGGAAGATTTCGAGAGTTCCTTTCAAACCGCTTTCGATTTCCTTGGGAACCCGCACAAACTTTGGCTTTCCGAAGACATCACCGATAAGAAACTGACCCTGAAACTGGTCTTTGCCAAACAGCTGCCATACCGGAGAAACGAGAGATTTCAAACCGCCGCTTACTCGCTGCCGTTCAGGCTTACAGCCGGATTGAAAGCCGGTTATTCCGGTTTGGTGGAGCCATGGGGAGTCGAACCCCAGACCTCTTGCATGCCATGCAAGCGCTCTACCAACTGAGCTATGGCCCCTTTTACCCTTGGGAGATCAGACCCGCTGTAGTCGCTAATCGTTACGGGAAGCTTTGTCAATCCTTATCATGGCATAGAACAGTGCCGCCTCATGAAGATACCGCTCTCCCGCACGCGGCAGAGGCAGGATTTTCGAGCGTTTCGGCGTGAGCGGAATACCGGAAATCCCGTGAAGGTGGCATTAGAGGAAGTTCCTCATGTTACATCGTATTTCACAAGGCCGCCCTGACAATAAAAAGCGCATGGCTTGCAAATTGCATAGCTTCTTCTTGTGCAAGCGAATGCAGAATACCTTGCAAGGCGCGCATTTGCGACGTATAAGGCATCCATTCACGTCACATTTTATGAAGGAAAATCCATGCAAGTTACTGCGCTAAAAGAGGAAGGCCTAAAAAAATCATTTCGTTGCGTTGTGTCGGCTGAAAACATCGGAACCGCGATTGAAGAAGAATTAAAAAAAGTCGGAAAATCAGTGAGGATCGCCGGTTTCCGACCTGGTTTCGTGCCCCTGAAAATTCTTCAGCAGCGCTACGGAAAAGCCGTGCAACAAGACGTAATCCGTAATTTGGTTACGGACTCGGTGGCTAAAATCATTGAGGAGCGCTCTTTGCGTCCGGCCCTCTCTCCCAATGTGGAAAATCAAGAATATAAAGAGGGTAGCGAGCTGGCATTCACCGTGACTATGGAAGTGCTGCCCGATCTACCGGAAATCACGTTCTCCGATATTACACTGGAGCGCGAAGTATTTGAGATCACTCAAGGAGATATTGACGAGGGGTTGGAACGCCTGGCTGAACGCAGCCCTGAGACCGTAAAATTGGCGGATAGTGCCAAAGCCAAAATCGGCAACGTCGTTACCATGGATTTCAAGGGCAGTATCGGCGGCGTGCCGTTTGAAGGCGGATCGGCGGAGAAATTCGCCATTGAACTTGGAAGCGGCCGATTAATCAGTGACTTCGAGGAGCAACTGGTAGGCGTAAAAGCCGGTGATCAGCGCGATGTAAAAGTCACTTTCCCCGAGGAGTATTTCAATGCTGAGGTTGCCGGTAAAGAGGCGACTTTTGCAGTAAACGTGCAAGAAGTGGCGGAGTTAAAAACTCCGGAAATAACCGACGCATTTGCCACCGGCAGGGGTTTTTCCGATCTGCGTGCATTAAATGAAGCGGTGCGCGACCAGCTGATAAAAGACTTCGGCGGCATGGTTCGTACGCGCCAGAAAAAGGCGTTGTTCGATATTTTAGAGAAAAAATGCGATTTCCTGGTGCCCTCCGGCATGGTAAAGATGGAATTCGACAGCATATGGCAGCGCCTTCTTTCGGCGCGCGCGCAAGGCGATGAAACCGTAAGCGGAAAATCCGATGAAGCCCTTACCGAAGAATATCAGGCGATAGCGGAGCGCCGTGTACGGCTTGGTATTTTACTGGCGGAAATTGCGCGCAAGGAAAAATTGCAAATTAGCAGGGATGAACTCTCACGCGCTCTCATTCAGCATGCCAGCCAATTCCCCGGTCAGGAAAGCCGCGTTATCGATTATTACCGCCAGAACCCTGAGCGTGTGGAGGAACTGCGCGGCCCTATTCTGGAAGAAAAGGCGGTTGACTGGGTTTTGGGTAAAATCAATCTTATAGACCGTCCCGTTACGACCGCTGAACTGCTTACGGCAGAAGAAGATAGCGGTGAGGATTCATCAAGTAAGCAGAAAAAAACCTCCAAACCTAAGAAAGCCGCGCAGAAAAAGCCGTCCGCCGATGCCGTTTCCGAAGCAGGAGGTGAGGATTCAAAGCAACAAAAGCCAAAAACTTCCCGTAAAAAAGCAACAAACACGGATGCCACAACCGCCGAGTAACGAAACGTTAATACATTCCCGCTAGAAACGAGTTTTATTCAATTGTCACTTAAGGATGGACTGGAATGAGCGATATTATCGACACCTACATGAATAACCTCGTTCCCATCGTGGTAGAGCAAACCAGCCGTGGCGAGCGCAGTTACGATATTTATTCCCGCCTCCTGAAAGAGCGCATTATTTTCCTGGTTGGTCCGGTGAACGATTACATGGCCACGCTCGCGGTTGCACAATTGCTCTTCCTGGAAGCGGAAAATCCCGATAAAGAAATATCCATGTACATCAATTCTCCCGGGGGCGTGGTGACGTCAGGGCTCTCGATTTACGATACGATGCAGTATATCAAACCCAAGGTTTCCACGCTCTGCATCGGTCAGGCGGCGTCGATGGGCTCGCTTCTGCTTACCGCAGGCGCCACGGGCAAGCGGTACGCGCTGCCGAACGCCCGGATCATGATCCACCAACCTTCCGGCGGATTCCAGGGACAAGCCTCAGACATTGAAATTCACGCGCGTGAAATACTTGCATTACGCGCGCGCCTGAACCAAATATACGTTAAACACACCGGCCAGAAGCTCTCGACTATCGAGAAGAACATGGAGCGCGATAATTTCATGACCGCCGAAGCCGCAAAGGAATTCGGACTGATCGATGAAGTGGTGAATGTTCGTGGTGATGTGGAAGAAACCGAGAAGAAAAAATAGCCTGAATTAAAGTGCCGTTCCACCAGCCGCTAGCGGCTGGTGGAACGGTCACGCAAGGAGAATCAAGTGACCAAAACCACCGGCAGCGGACGCGAATCGAAGAATACAAGGTACTGCTCGTTCTGCGGCAAGTCAGAACATGAGGTGAGGAAACTCATCGCAGGGCCGACCGTGTTTATCTGCGATGAATGCGTGGTCTTGTGCATGGATATCATCCGTGCCGCCGACAAAGGCGTGCTTTCGCGCGAGGGCGAAGAAATCGCCAAACCGGCGGAGATTCGTAAAGTACTGGATGATTACGTGATCGGTCAGGAGAAAGCGAAAAAAATTCTCTCCGTGGCCGTGCATAATCATTATAAACGCATCTC